>CAZHKH010000045.1:0-7442 GCA_964532515.1 uncultured bacterium | reverse complement strand
AGAGACATATCTAATTTTTTTGCATTTTGCGGATTATTTGACAAAATACCTTGCGCTAATTTTGCAGCATTTTGAATATATGCTGTTTTTAATTGCAATTCATCTATATTTGTTTTTGCAAATGTAGTTTTATCTATATTAAATGCAGCGGCATCATCGAATGAGCTAAAATCTATTTGGATATTATCTGTATCAGTATTATTTAAATTTCTCAGAACCTGAGAAAGATCTTCAGGAGATAATTTGCAAGCTCAACCTGCACCACTGCTAAATCTTGTAAGTTTAACATTTTCTTTCATTGTAGTAATTTAATATTCTCAAAGAAATTTTCATATTAGCTAAAAAAATAAATATTTTTTTTTGGCTACTTGTCTATAATGAGGTAATTTATAGCATAATTAATTTAAAGATAAAGTATAGAATGGCAACACAACAAAAACCAAAAGAATCAATAGATACAGTAGTGATAAGATTTGCCGGTGATTCTGGAGATGGTATGCAGTTGACTGGAAATCAGTTTTCTGAGAATACAGCTATCTTTGGGAATGATCTTACCACTCTTCCAGATTACCCAGCAGAAATTCGCGCACCAGCCGGATCTTTATTCGGGGTAAGTTCATTTCAGCTAAAATTCAGTAAAGATGAAGTCCATACTCCTGGAGATGATCCAGATGTTTTGGTTGCTATGAATCCAGCTGCATTCAAGGTCCATCTAAAAGATTTAAAAAAAGGGGGGACCTTAATAGTTAACACAGCAAATTTTACTCCTAAAAATTTAAAGTTAGCTGAATTTGAGTCCGATCCTTTAGAGGATGATGAGATGTTAAGTGAGTACCGTATTATAAAAATTGATATGACTCAAATGGTTTATAATGCACTGGAAGATTTAGGGCTAACTTCTAAAATAATGGCAAGATCAACTAATATGTTTGCACTCGGCTTACTATACTGGCTATATGATAGAGATATGCAATCTTCCCTTGATCACTTTAAAGTTAAATTTAAAAGTAAACCAGAAATTGTTGAAGCAAATACAAGAGCTCTCAAGGCTGGATTTTATTATGGAGAAACAATTGAGGCTATTAAGACAACTTACACCGTTGAAAAAGCAAATTTTGATAAAGGAACCTATAGAAATATTATGGGCAACCAGGCGTTAGCATTAGGTCTTCTTGCTGCATCACAAAAATCCGGATTAAATTTATTTTTTGGTGGATATCCTATTACTCCTGCAAGTGAGATTTTACATTATCTGTCTAACTATAAGCATTTTGGTGTTAAAACTTTTCAAGCTGAAGATGAAATCGCAGGAATATGTAGCGTACTTGGAGCAGCATTTTGTGGAGATTTAGGTGTTACAGCTAGCAGCGGACCTGGGATAGCATTAAAAGGAGAAGCAATGGGTTTGGGAGTAATCACTGAGCTCCCTATTGTTGTAATTAATATACAAAGAGGTGGTCCCTCAACTGGGCTACCAACGAAAACAGAGCAATCTGATTTACTTCAAGCAATGTATGGACGTAATGGAGAGGCTCCTATTGCAATAGTGGCAGCACAATCACCATCAGATTGTTTCAACGCAGCTTTCGAGGCATGTAAGATAGCATTAGAGTATATGACTCCAGTAGTCTTGCTATCTGATGGATACATTGCAAATGGATCTGAGCCTTGGAAAATCCCTGATTTTAATACATTGCCAAAAATTAATTTACGAAAAACTGATAAAGTAGAGGGCTTTGCACCTTACGATCATAAAAATGAGAAGATGTCTAGGCCATGGGCCATTCCAGGAGTTCCAGGACTTGAACATAGAATTGGTGGATTAGAGAAATGGGATACATCGGGGAATATAAGTTATGATCCAGAGAATCATCAACATATGGTACAATTAAGGCAACAAAAAGTAGATGTTATTGCTGATTCATTTGGAGATATTGATGTCTATGGTGAAGGAGGCGGAGAGTTATTAGTGCTTGGATGGGGAGGAACATATGGCGCTATCAGATCTGCTGTTCAGAGAGCAAAAGTAGAAGGAAAATCTGTATCTCAAATTCATTTACGAAATTTAAATCCACTGCCGAAAGATTTAGGGGAGAAATTAGTGAAATATGAAAAGGTTTTGATTCCTGAGCTTAATACTGGACAACTGAATTCAATAATCAGATCTAAGTATCTTATTGATACGGAGTCACTCAATAAGGTTGAGGGAAAGCCGTTTACTCCATCAGAAATTTATTCATCAATTAATCAAATTATAAAAGGGTAATAAAAATGTCTCAAGTTGCAGATGCTAGTCCAAAATTAACAAAAAAAGATTTTAGTTCTGATCAAGATGTAAGGTGGTGTCCAGGATGTGGAGATTATGCTATTTTAGCTCAAGTTCAAAAAGTATTTCCTGATCTAGGGATTCCTAAGGAAGATTTTCTTGTTGTATCAGGCATTGGTTGCTCTAGTAGATTCCCTTACTATATGAATACATATGGATTTCATAGTATACATGGAAGAGAGCCTGCAATTGCTAGTGGCGCAAAATTAGCAAATCCAAACCTCTCTGTTTGGATTGCTACTGGTGATGGTGATGCAATGAGCATAGGCGGAAATCATCTTATTCATATATTAAGAAGGAATATGGATATCAAAATCTTGATGTTTAATAATAGAATATATGGATTAACAAAGGGACAATATTCTCCTACATCTGAAATTGGTAAAAAAACAAAATCAACACCAATGGGGTCTCTAGACCAACCATTTAATCCACTTTCTTTAGCACTGGGCTCTGGCGCTACGTTTGTTGCTAGAACTTTAGATAGAGAATCAAAACATTTAGGTGAGATTGTAAGAAAATGCAATAGTCACAAGGGTACATCCTTTGTAGATATTTATCAAAATTGTAATATTTTTAATGATGGTGCATTTGCAGACTTAACTGATAGAGCAACAAAGGCAGATACATTGCTTATTCTTGAGAATGGTGAGCCGATGCTTTATGGTGCTGATAAAAACAAAGGATTAAAGCTTAATGGTTCTCATTTGGAATCGATAGAAATTGGAAAGGATTATTCCATAGATGATGTTCTAGTGCATGATGAATCAAATAAATCCTTAGCATTTTATTTAAGTGAAATTACTTTAGACCCTAAACTCCCCACCCCTATTGGAGTTCTCTATAAAGAGGAAAAACCAACATATGATGATATGATGGTAGCTCAAATTGATCAAGCCGTTAAGGAGAAGGGTGAAGGAGATTTAAATAAATTATTGAATATGGGGCAGACCTGGGAAGTTTCAAAATAATTTAAGTTTTTTATATTTCTATTTAAACATCTAAGAGGCAAACTATGCGAAAAGAAAAAGATTCAATGGGCAAGGTCCTTGTTCCTGATGATGCATATTATGGAGCCCAGACCCAAAGAGCAGTAGATAACTTTCAAGTTAGCGATAGAAGAATCCCACGAACTTTAATCCAATCTATTGGTTCTATAAAAAAAACAGCTGCAATTATAAATCATAAATTAGATAAAATAGATTTATCTATAAAAAATGCTATAACTAAAGCAAGCGATGAAGTTATATCTGGAAAGCATGATGATCAGTTTGTTGTAGATATTTTTCAGACTGGTTCTGGGACTTCTACAAATATGAATGCAAATGAAGTTATCTCAAATAGGGCAAATGAAATTTTAGGCCACAAGAAAGGAGAAAAATTTCCAGTTCATCCCAACGATCATGTTAATTTAGGGCAATCTAGTAATGATACATTCCCAACAGCTATCAATCTTGCTATTTGTCTAGATTTAAAATCAAAGCTTTATCCAGCATTGAAATCTTTATCAAATTCTTTAGATAAAAAAACAAAGGGTTTTAAAGATATTATTAAAATTGGAAGAACTCACCTTCAAGATGCAACACCAATAACATTGGGGCAAGAATTTTCAGGCTATCTAGAAATGGTTAAAAAATCAATTGAAAGGATAGAAGATGCTGAGAAATATGTTCATAGCCTTCCACAGGGAGGAACTGCAGTTGGCACAGGAATCAATACACACCCTGAATTCGGAAAATTAGTTGCGAAGGAACTAAATAAAATAACAGGCATTAAATTTACTGAGACAAAAAATCATTTTGAAGCTCAAGCCACGCAAGATTCGACGTTACAAGTTTCTGGAGCTCTTCGAGGCTTAGCTGTTTCACTGTCAAAGATTTCAAATGATATTAGATTTTTAGGATCAGGTCCAAGAGCAGGAATAGGAGAGCTATACATCCCAGCAGTTCAACCAGGCTCATCAATTATGCCTGGAAAAGTTAATCCTGTTATATGTGAATCATTAATTCAAGTTTGCGCTCAGGTTATGGGTAATGATCAAGCTATTTCGTTAGGAGCTCAAGGAAGTTATTTCGAATTAAACGTAATGATGCCAATGATAGCAAGTAATATTTTGGAGTCCATTGAAATCATATCAAATGGAGTCAATATGTTTAATGAAAAATTATTGAAAGATTTAAACGCAAACAAAGAGGTGTGCAGTGGATACATTGAGGGAAGTTTAGCTATGTGTACTAGTTTAGTTCCGGTTATTGGTTACGATAAAGCAGCTGAAATTGCGTACAAGGCATTCAAGCAAGGAAAAACGGTAAGAGAAATAGTTTTAAATGAAAAAATTCTCAAAAAAAAGGATGTTGATAAACTGTTAAATCATAAGAATATGATTAAATCAAAAAAATAAAATGTCAAAAAAAAAAGAAAATTTTAAATTATTCCAATGGGGGAAAGCTTTTTTATTTACTTTCCTTTTTTTATCTATGATATCAATAATCACACTTATGTTTATGGTCCACTTATCCTATGACCTCCCAACTTTAGATGAGCTCAAAAATTTTAACCCTGAGCAAATTTCTAAAGTTATTAGTGCAGATGGCCAAGTTTTACACAAACTACAAGCTGTGAAAAAGAGAGAGGTGATAAAAATAGGTGAGGTACCTCAAGAATTAATAGATGCATTGCTTGTCATGGAAGACAAAGAATTTTATAATCATTCTGGCTTTAGTATAAAATCAACGATGAGAGCAGTTATGGTAAATCTATTAACATTAAAATATAAACAGGGAGCTAGTACATTAACTCAGCAGCTTGCAAGAAGTATGTATGAGAAAATAACTTGGAAGGATAGATCAATAATAAGGAAAGTAAAAGAATTAATTACTGCTTTTAATATAGAACAAACCTATACAAAGTCCGAGATTTTAGAATTATACTTAAATTCAGTATTCTTGGGACACGGAAGATATGGTGTCCAATCTGCTTCTCAGCTTTATTTTAAAAAAGATATTTCAAAACTTAATTTAGATGAATGTGCAATGCTGGTAGGAATGCTACCTGCTCCTAATTTATATTCTCCATTCAGAAATTTTGATCTTGCTAATGAAAGAAAATCATTAGTTTTAGATATAATGAAAGAAAATCATCTTATTGATTTATATGATTATACATTTTATTATGATAAGAGATTAGATATAGCAGATCGTACGTCAGAAAGTTTTTCTGGTATGGCGCCTTATTTCAATGAACATATTAGGAAAGAGCTTGAAAAGATAGATAAAGAATTAGGAGTAAATATCTACCGTGATGGTTTAAAAATTCATACTACCATTGACCCTAAAATTCAAAAAATTATCGAAAAATCATTTCAAACAAACATGTCAAATAATCAAAAGGTATTAAATAAAGAGTTCATCAATAATCCTTGGAGATTAAAAAAGATTTTAAAAGACACAGATTTTGAAGTAGATGAAATCATTGAAATACTAAAAAATAATGATACAATTCCTAGAGAGTTAAGGAATAAATTACTTGTCCAAGGAGCGATCGTAGCTATCGATCCAAGCAATGGAAATATTTTAGGAATGATAGGTGGAAGACAGGAAAATGAATATTTAGATTTACATGGGTTTAATAGAGCAACTCAAGCAAAGAGACAGCCTGGATCAATATTTAAACCTTTTATCTATATGACAGCATTAGAAGAAGGATATACTCCAAGCACACAGCTTCTCAATCAACCACTTGTTGTGTTTATTGATGATACGACTAAGTGGAATCCTCAAAATCATGATGGCTCAACTGGTTTATTGACAACACTAAGAGAGGGATTGAAAAAATCATTAAATCTCATTTCTGTTAGAGTAGCTCAAGAGCTTGTAACTCCCAAGCAAATAGCTAAAAAGGCGAAATCATTTAATTTCAGCACTACAATTGCTGCAGTTGATGCTATTGCTCTTGGAGTTTCTGATGTCATACCAATCGAGATGACCTCTGCCTATGGAGCTATCGCAAATGGCGGGGTATATAATAGTCCAGTAGCAATTAGTTATATTGAGGATCAACATGGGAGAGTTATAAAACATTTTGCATCTGATCAGATGGAAGTTGTAGATGAATCTTTAAATTATGTTATGCTGTCAATGATGAGAGATGTAATTGACTCTGGAACAGGTGGAAGTATAAGATGGAAACATAAATTCACATCTCCAATGGGAGGGAAGACAGGAACAACGAACAATAAAACTGATGCTTGGTTTATTGGGTTTACACCTCAAATTGCTATTGGAGTCTGGGTAGGTTTAGATGATCCTTCTATAGCTCTTGGCAAGAATCAATATGGTTCAAAAGCTGCACTCCCCATTTTTGTTGATGCAATCAAAGAAATTTACAGTTTAGGATCATTTCACTCTGGAACTGAAATAGTTTACATTGATACTGACGCGAGCTGGAAAGAACCACACGGGATTATTGAAGAAGAAGTCTGCGGAGAGACTTATGATAAAGCAACTAGGTGGTGCAAGTCAAAAAAAGAAATTTATTTAAATAATACTCAGCCCACTGAAAATTGTAGCAAGCATACAGGCGCATTGAAGAAAAAAATAAGAAAATAAATAAGAGTTTTATTTAATCAATAAAAAAAGAGGGACTAGTCCCTCTTTTTTATTATTGCTAGTTATTAAAAATAAACTATTTTGGAATTACATTTGTTGCGACAGGTCCTCTATCGCTTTCTCCCACTTCGTAATCAACTTCTTGATTTTCAGCTAGAGTTTTGTAACCTTCCATAACAATACTACTCATATGAACAAATAAATCTTTTCCACCATCTGATGGAGTTATAAATCCATAGCCTTTAGCATTATTAAACCACTTAACTGTTCCTTGTTTTGTATCACTCATTTATTTACTTCCTTTACTTATTTTACTTAAAACTAACGAAGTTACAAAAAAAATATAATTAAATAAAAGTATTTGAAATTTGGGAGTATTAGTAAATCAAACTAGAGGAGTTCATAAACCATATAGTACAACTCGCCACTAATTCTAAAGCCTAGAATTAATTTATTTTTTTCAATGGTATATGGAGTTAAGAAACCATCAATATAGAAGTTATTTTTAT
>CAZHKH010000044.1:0-11487 GCA_964532515.1 uncultured bacterium | reverse complement strand
AGATGAAGATTTTAGAGCAGATAGGCAGCCAGAATTTACTCAAATAGATATTGAAATGTCATTTGTAGATAAAGATGATATTATTCGTATGGCCACGGGTCTTGTTCGTCATGTTTGGAAGGAATCTGTTGATATTGATTTACCTGAATCATTTCCTGTTATTAGCTACCATGATGCGATGGAAAGATTTGGATCGGATAAGCCTGATATGAGGTTTGCTATGGAGCTCAATGAATTTTCAAAGTATATTGAAGAATCTGAGTTTAATACATTTAAAGATACACTCAAAAATGATGGAATTGTTAAAGCAATTGTTTGTCCAAATGCAAATAACTACAGTCGAAAAATAATAGATGAACTAACTGAATATCTTAAAACATATTTTAATGCAAAAGGATTAGCGTGGATGAAATATGTTAATGGCAAAATAGATGGTGGAATTAGCCGATTTTTCCCTGATAGCATAAAAGATCAGATAGTATCTGATTTATCGATTGATGACAACTCAATTATTTTTATCATAGGAGATAAAAAAGAGATAGTATATAGTTCGCTAGGAGCTTTAAGATTAAAACTAGCAGACAGAGAAAATTTAATTGATGAAAAGGCTTGGGCTCCTCTTTGGGTCATTGATTTTCCTTTAGTAGCGTGGAATGAAGATCAAAATAGATGGGACTCTCTTCATCATCCATTCACATCTCCAGATCTCAAAGATTTAGATTTATTTGATTCTGATCCAGGCAAAATTAATTCACTTGGATATGACATTGTAATGAATGGATATGAGCTTGGTGGTGGATCTATTAGGATTCATGATAAGGATCTGCAATCTAAAATTTTTGATTTACTTGGAATAAGTAAAGAGGAGGCGGATGAAAAATTTGGATTTTTAATGAATGCATTTAAATATGGAGCGCCACCTCATGGTGGGATTGCATTTGGTTTAGATAGAATTGTGATGCTACTGGCTGGCTCTAATCAAATTAGAGATGTCATTGCATTTCCTAAAACAACTTCTGCAATGTCATTGATGGATAATTCTCCATCTAATGTTGATTCTCAGCAATTAGATGATCTGGGACTTCAAATAAAATCTGAAAAGAAGTAATTTGTAAATAAATTCAAACGCTGTAATTTCTGCTCTAATGCTTGTTATTTTTATAATGTTTATTTGTACCAACCAAATTAATCCCCTATTGAGGGATCAACCCTCATTACATACAATTAATATATGAAGAAGAAAATTAATATTGATGGAGTTGATCCAATTCTATTTGTTGGGCTTAATGATCAGAACATTAAAGTATTAGAAAAACATTACGATTCTAAAATAGTAGTGCGTGGAAGCAGTATGAATATAGATGGGAAAAAAGATGAAATAATGCACATTGAACTAGTTGTACAAAATATGCTGACTATTATTAATAAAAAGGGTTCACTGAGCATTGAAGATGTCAATGACTTGATAACACATGATGATCTTAGCAATAACAAGATTACTGATGAACAAAATCTTATCGTTCTTCATTCTCATAGTGGTCCTATATTTGCTAGAACAAAGGGACAAAAAAAATATCTAAAAGCAGTTCTTGAAAATGATATTGTATTTGCAGTTGGACCCGCTGGGACAGGTAAAACTTATCAAGCTGTTGCAAGCGCAGTTTCTTCATTGAAGAATAAAGAAGTAGATAAAATAGTGATTACAAGGCCAGCTGTAGAAGCTGGAGAGAGACTTGGATTTCTTCCAGGAGATTTAAAAGAAAAAATTGATCCATACCTTACCCCTTTGTATGACGCATTAAGGTTTATGTTGCCTAGTGATAAATTAAAACTCTATCTTGAATCCAGAGTTATTGAGATTGCTCCTCTCGCATACATGAGAGGACGAACGCTACATAACGCATTTATGATTTTAGATGAAGCTCAGAATGCGACTAAAATGCAGATGAAGATGTTTTTAACAAGGTTAGGAGTTACCTCAAAAGCAATTATTACTGGAGATATAACTCAAATAGATCTTCCTCCAAGTGATAAGTCAGGCTTAATAGATGCAATTAATATTTTAAAGCGTGTGAAAGGAATTTCTTTTGTTGAGTTTGGAGCTCAAGATGTTGTCAGACATGATTTAGTGAAGAAAATAATTACTGCATATTCAAAAAACGAAAATCCTAAGGAGGAGAAAAATGTCTAATGTTATTGTGTCATTTGCAAGGACTCCAATCGGCTCATTCCTTGGCTCTCTTGCCTCAGTCTCAAGCCCTAACCTTGGTGCCGTTAGTATTAAAGGTGCTATCTCTAAAGCTAATTTAGATCCGGAATTAGTTAATCAGGTAATTATGGGAAATGTACTATCAGCGGGAGTAGGACAAGCTCCGGCGAGACAAGCAGCCATCTATGCTGGGTTGCCTAATTCAGTTAAATGTTTAACAATAAACAAAATGTGTGGCTCTGGTTTAGAATCTATTATGCTTGCAGATCAATTAATAAAAAATGATCCAGAGCAAATTATTGTAGCTGGCGGCATGGAAAATATGAGTCAAACTCCACATTATCTTTTAAACTCAAGGACAGGAACAAGACTAGGTGAAAGCAAGCTTGCAGATGGTATGATTGTTGATGGTCTATGGGATGTTTACAATAATAAGCATATGGGGAATTGCGCTGAAATGTGTGCAGAAAAATATTCAATATCAAGAGAGGAGCAGGATGATTTTGCCATACGTTCATATGAAAACTCCCAAGCATCGATATTAAATAAAATTTTTGAAAAAGAAATAGCCTCAGTAGATGCCCCCAATAAAAAAGAAATAATTACTATAGATAAAGATGAAGAGCCAGCAAGGGTTTCTTTTGAAAAATTAAAAACTCTTCGTTCAGTTTTTCAAAAGGATGGAACGGTTACAGCTGGCAATGCAAGTACAATTAATGATGGAGCTGCAGCTTGTCTAATTATGTCACAAGATAAAGCAGAAAAACTAGGGATAAAACCTATTGCGCGCATAGTTGATTATGCCTCTTATTCTCATGCACCAGAGTGGTTTACGACAGCCCCTATTTCTTCAACTCAAAAATTGCTTGATCAACAAAATCTTCAAATAAGCGATATTGATTTATTCGAAATAAATGAAGCTTTTTCTGTGGTAACATTAGCTGCTATTAAAAATTTAAATATAGATATTGAAAAAGTAAATCCATATGGCGGGGCAGTTTCTTTAGGACATCCAATTGGAGCCTCGGGAGCTAGGATTATGTGTACGTTATTAAATGCAATGATAAATAAAGATAAAAAAACAGGGGTTTCTTCCATATGTATTGGAGGCGGTGAAGCGTTATCTATGTTAGTAGAGAGAATTTAAGAATGAAAATTGGAGTAATAGGATCTGGAACGATGGGGAATGGAATTGCCCATGCATTTGCATCAAGTGGATATAAAGTTCTCTTGCATGATATTAATCAGGAATTTTTAGAAAAAGGGATGTCTACGATTAAAAAAAATTTAAATCGTTTTTTTGATAAACAAAAGATAACAAAAGAGGATATAGATTTAACACTAAATAATATTTCAACAACAACATCTTTAGATGACATGAAAGATCGAGAATTAATTATAGAGGCAGCAACAGAGAATTTTGATATTAAATCTTTAATTTTTACCCAGCTTGATAAAATCACTTCAGATGAGTGTATACTTGCTTCAAACACATCTTCTATATCAATTAATAAAATTGCAGATTCTACGAATAGGGCTTCAAAAGTTATAGGGATGCATTTTATGAATCCCGTTCCAATAATGAAACTTGTAGAAATAATAAAAACAAACCAAACAAGTGAAAAAACGGTAAAAACAGTTAGAAATATTTCAATAAGTTTAGATAAGCAGCCAGTAGAATGCCTAGATTCACCAGGGTTTATTTCCAATAGAGTATTAATGCCAATGATAAATGAAGCTATTTATGCTTTAATGGAAGGTGTTGCTACAAAGGAATCCATTGATGAGATAATGAAACTTGGGATGTCTCATCCTATGGGTCCATTAAGATTGGCAGATCTTATTGGTTTAGATGTCTGCCTATCGATTATGAATGTTTTAAAAGATGGATTTAATGGAAATTCTAAATATAATCCATGTCCATTATTGGTAGAGTTGTGCAAGGAAAATAAATTAGGAAGAAAAACAGGAGAAGGCTTTTATAAATATTAATTATGGATTTTAGTTTAACATCAGAACAGCAACTTATTAAACAAACGGCATCAGATTTTGCAAAAGAAGAATTGATGGCTGGTGCGGTAGAAAGAGACAAAAATAAAATTTGGCCAAAAGACCAAATTTCTAAAATGGCAGATCTAGGTTTTATGGGAATGATGGTTGATGAAAAATGGGGTGGAAATGGTTTAGATACTGTTAGCTATTGTATTGCAATGGAAGAAATATCAAAGGTAGATGCATCTGCCGGAGTCATCATGTCTGTTAATAATTCACTGGTATGCTATCTCTTAAATAAATATGGGAATGATTTTATTAAAGACAAGTATCTTAGTAAGCTTGCGAAGGGAGATAAACTGGGAGCCTTTTCACTCTCAGAACCTCAATCTGGATCAGATGCCTCAAATATGAAGACATATGCCAATCTAAATGGGAATCACTATATCTTAAGCGGGACTAAAAACTGGGTTACCAATGGGATTAATTGTGATTATGTAATAGTATTTGCCTTGACAGCAAAAGATGTGGGACACAAAGGGATTTCATGTTTCATTGTTGAGAAATCTTTTGAAGGATTTTCTACAGGAAAACCAGAAGAAAAATTGGGTATACGTTCATCAGATACCTGTGAATTATATTTTGATGATGTAAAAATTCCTAAGGAGAATTTGATTGGAGAAGAGGGAGATGGATTTAAAATAGCATTATCAACTTTAGATGGGGGGAGAATTGGCATTGCATCACAGGCCTTAGGTATTGCTCAGGCATCATTAGATGCATCAATAAAATATTCTAAAGAAAGGATTCAATTTAATAAACCTATTTCAGCGAATCAGGGGATTCAGTTTAAGTTGGCAGATATGGCAATGGAGATTGAAGCATCACGATTATTAATATATAAAGCTGCCTTAGCTAAAGACAAAGGGGAAGATTATCGACAAATAGCATCAAAGGCAAAGGAATATGCATCAGACGTAGACAAGAAATCTTCAACGCAGTGCGTTCAGATACATGGTGGATATGGATATATTAAGGAAACTGGAGTTGAGAGATTAATGAGAGATGCAAAGATAACACAAATTTATGAAGGAACATCTGAAATTCAGAGAGTGGTGATTGCAAGGGAGCTATTAAAGTAATGATATTTAAAGAAATTATTAATAGGGGGCATGAACAGGTTTCATATTTTCATGATCCCACTCTAGAACTAAAGGGGATTGTTGCAATTCACAATACAGTTTTAGGACCTGCACTTGGCGGATGTAGAATGTGGAATTATAAATCTGAGAAAGATGCATTAATTGATGTTCTAAGGCTTTCAAAGGGAATGACCTATAAAGCTGCAATTGCTGGATTAAATTTAGGTGGAGGGAAAGCAGTTATTATTGGAGACCCAAAAACTGACAAATCTGAAGAGCTATTTAGATCATTCGGTAGATTTATTGAGGGTATTGGAGGAAGATATATTACTGCTGAGGATGTAGGAACATCCATCAAAGATATGGATTATGTTAGGATGGAGACTAAATACGTAACAGGGATATCAAAATCATTGGGTGGAAGTGGAGATCCATCATTGTTAACTGCATTTGGAACCTATTTAGGCATTAAGGCGTCTGTGAAATTTAAACTTAAAAAGAGTTCCCTTGATGGCCTTTCTATTGTGGTGCAGGGACTTGGAAGTGTTGGGATGGAGCTTGTTAAATATTTAGCTAATGATGGAATGAAAATTTATGCTTATGACATTGATAATGATTTAATGAAAACCGCAGAGAAAGAATATGGAGTTATACCGATATCGGATGATATGGTATATGATAAAGATGTAGATATATATGCTCCTTGCGCATTGGGAGCGACCATTAATGATGATACAATTTCTCGTTTAAAATGCAGCATTATTGCAGGTGCCGCTAATAATGTATTAAAGGATCCTAATAAGCATAGCAAAGAGCTTTTATTAAAAGGAATTCTATATGCTCCAGACTATGCTATCAACGCGGGTGGACTGATTAATGTATATAATGAACTAGAAGATTATAACAAGGATCGAGCTTTTTCTCAAGCTGAGGGAATCTATGATATACTCATGGATATATTTTATAGATCAGATAAAGAGAAAATACCAACAACTATTGCATCTGATAGAAAAGCAGAAGAGAGAATTAACAAGATTGCAAGTCTAAAATCATTTTATCTTCCCAATAGAAGAAAAACTTTTTTAAAGGGACGCTAATGTCACGATTCGATAAAATGAATAGACAGGAAAAAAGAAGCTCAAGGCTATTAGCTCTTCAGTTAATGTATGCAAATGAAATCACAAGTGTAAAAAACACTACTTTTTTTAAAGAGATATTTGATGTCTCCTCATCAGTTAATGGCTCTAAAGAAAAACATGAAATATTATCAAATTTAGAGATTAGCGCTGAAATGGCTTTATCCGTTTTACCTAAATCCATGAACGATAAATTTATTCAAATAAGAGAGTCTCTGAATGATTCAGATGTTGATGATATTATAGAATCAATCAATAAGTTTCAAGCTAACTTAAATAAATATAAAAAAAATATTCAAGCATATGCATTGGAAATTTTTAAAATTTCTAAAAAAAATATTAAAACTTTTGATAAAGAAATTGTTGCAAGATCTCAGAATTGGGATTCAAATAGAATTACATTAATGGATAAATTAATTCTAAGATTAGTAATGGCTGAAATTATGTATATAGATCATGTCCCCCCTAAAGTTTCCATTGCTGAAGGAATTGAAATAGCAAAAACGATGAGCACTGAAGACAGCAGTGCATTTGTTAATGGGATACTAGATTCTTTTTTTAATGATTGGTCGGAAGGAATTAAAGAATGTCAATAATGTCAAGAGTTCTAAAAACTGTTTTTGGAGACAAATCAGCAAAAGATAGAAAATTAATTTGGCCAATTGTTGAAGAAATTAATGAATTCCAAAAATCATTAGAGTCACTTTCTGATGATGCTCTTAAGGATCAATACTCATCATTAAAAATAGAATTATCTGATTTAATTAAAATAAAAAAACAAGAGTTTGAATCAAAAAGCATGGAAGATAGTGAAGTAGATGAAAAATTGAGTCAAATTGAAAGTAAATTTTTAGATGAAAAATTAGTTGAAGTTTTTGCAATTGTAAAAGAATCAGCTAAAAGATTAATGGGGACATCATTTGCTGTTATGGAGCAGCCTATGACTTGGGATATGATTCATTATGATGTGCAGTTAATGGGAGGAATAGTTTTACATCAAGGTAAAATTGCTGAGATGAAAACAGGCGAGGGAAAGACTCTTGTATCTACTCTTCCATTAGCATTAAATGCACTAACAGGAAGAGGTGTCCACGTTGTTACGGTCAATGAATATTTAGCTGAACGTGATAGTCAGTGGATGGGTCATCTATTTAATTTTTTAAATATTAGTGTCGGATGTATTTTTAATCAAATGCCTCAAGAAGATAAAATTGATGCATACAAAAAGGATATAACATATGGCGTTAATAGTCGTTTTTGTTTTGATTATTTAGAAGATAACATGTCATACAAAGCATCCAACCAAGTTCAGCGAGACCATGTATATGCAATCGTAGATGAAGTTGATTCAGTATTAATTGATGAGGCAAGAACTCCAATGATTCTATCTGGCCAGGCTGATTATTCTTCATCTAATCAGAAGTTTAATGATTGGAGAAACAAAATAGAATCTTTAATAAGAGAGCAAAATAATTTAGTTAATAAAATAGTTTCAGAAGGAGAGGAGCTTTTAGGGAAAAATGATGAAGAAGCTGGGATAAAACTATTAATGGCATCGAGAGGATCCCCTCAAAATAATAAGCTTTTAAAATTAATGCAAGAAACAGGGGTCATTCAATTAATAACTAAAACCGAAAATAATTTTTTACGGGAGAAAAAAATTCAGGAAATAGATGAAGAATTATTTTTTAGTATTGATGAACGAAGTGGAACCATTGACCTATCTGATATTGGGAGAGAGAGGCTCTCTTCATCAAACCCAGAACAATTTATTATTCCGGATATTGGTGATTTATTCCATGATATTGATAATAATTCTAATTTATCAACTACAGATAAATTAGCTGAAAAAGAAAAGGTCCAATCGCTCCATGCAGAAAGAAGTGAGGTTATTCACACTATCAACCAGTTGCTCAGAGCATACTCTTTAATGCAGAAGGATGTAGATTATATTGTTAAAGATCAGAAGGTTCAGATTGTTGATGAACACACTGGAAGAGTAATGCCAGGCAGAAGATTTTCCTCAGGTCTTCATGCGGCTATTGAGGCAAAAGAGAAAGTGAAAATTGAAAGAGAATCACAGACAATGGCACAGATAACAGTTCAAAATTATTTTCGAATGTATGAAAAGCTTGCTGGAATGACTGGTACTGCAATTACTGAAGCAAATGAATTTATGCAGATATATGGTTTAGACGTTGTTGAGATTGATACAAATAGACCAATTGAAAGGTCTGACCATGACGATATGATATATAAAACTAAGAGAGAAAAATATGCTGCATGTATAGAGAAAATTCAAGAGTTAACTTCTAAGGGGCAGCCTGTTCTTGTTGGGACTACATCTGTTGAAGAATCTGAAACATTATCAAGAATGCTAAGAAGAAGTAAAGTATCACACAACGTGCTTAATGCAAAGCAACATCAGAAAGAAGCTGAAATTATTCAAAGGGCAGGACATAAATCATCAGTAACTATATCTACCAATATGGCTGGTAGGGGAACAGATATTAAACTTGATAAAGACTCTAAGGAGCTAGGGGGATTATTCATATTAGGTACAGGCAGACATGAATCACGAAGGATTGATCTTCAACTTAGAGGCCGATCAGGCAGACAGGGAGATGCCGGTGAATCTGTTTTTTATCTTAGCCTAGAAGATGATTTAATGAGATTATTTGGGTCAGATAGAATTGCAAAGGTAATGGATAGGATGGGTGTTAAAGATGGAGAGGTTATTACACATTCAATGGTAACAAAATCTATCCAAAGAGCACAGAAAAAAGTTGAAGCAAGAAATTTTAGTATTAGAAAACATTTGCTAGAGTATGATGATGTTATGAACAGTCAGCGTGAGCTTGTATACAACAGAAGAAACTTTGCACTTCATGATACCAACATATCCAAGTTATTTTCTTCAATAGTCGACGAATATATCGAAGAATTAATTGAAGCTCAAACCAATGGAACAGGAAATATAAAGGAGGCTGATTGGGAATCTGTTTCTTCCGAGGCTCTAGATACCTTTGGAATTGATATTTCTTCTTTAAACTCAAAGCTACAAACAACAAATGATTTTATTGATCATCTTAATCAAGAAAATAATAATATTTTAGATTACAAAAGTAGCTCTCTTCCAGAGGGTGTGTTTGAAAATTTCCAAAAAGTTATGATTTTTACAACGATTGACCATAAATGGAGACAGCATTTATATTCTATGGATCAGCTAAGAGGTGGGATTCAATTGCGAGCATATGGCCAAAAAAATCCTTTAATTGAATATAAAAGAGAAGGGTTTGCTATGTTTAGGGATATGATGCATGATACTAATAAAGAAACTATCAAGAAAATTTTTAGAACAAATTTAGTAAAAACTGAAGATTCTTCTATAAGCTCTAGCTCAACGATACCAACAAACTTAAAATCCACAAAGGAAAACACTCCAGATTTAGGGTTTGTAGCTCCCCCCAGCCCTCAAAACAATCCAACAGATGGAAATTTTGGTCAACCTCCCACTCAAACGCGACAGCCAATTATAAAGGATAGGAAGATAGGGAGAAATGAACGAGTTACTATAACTAAAGGTGGTGAAACAAAAATCATTAAATGGAAAAAAGCTCAAGATTTGATACAGTCTGAGGGATGGTCTTTAAAAGAATAATTAAATAGGCGGCGAATAAGATAATGAAATTTAATACTAAAGCAGTTCATAAAGGGCAAAAGCCTGAGAAGTTATATGGGTCAGTTTCATTACCCATATATCAGACATCTACTTTTAAGCAAAATGAGATTGGAGAGTATATATATGATTACTCTAGAGCAGGGAACCCTACTAGAAGTAATTTAGAGGAAAATATATCTTCACTAGAAAATGGGTCAGATGCAATTGCATTTTCATCAGGGCTATCAGCTATTACATCTATTGTTCAGTTGTTTGCCAGCGGTGATCATATGATATTTACAGATAATGTATATGGCGGAACCTTTAGATTGCTTGATACTATAATGAAAAAATATAATATTCAGCAAAGCTGGGTTGATACATCCTGTGTTGACAATGTCGTATCCGCAATTAAGGATAATACAAAATTAATTTTTCTTGAATCTCCAACTAATCCAATGATGACCCTGTCTGATATAGAGGCTATATGTAAGATTGCCCATCAAAAAGATATATTAGTTGCAGTTGATAATACTTTTATGTCTCCATATTTTCAGAGACCCATTGATTTAGGAGCTGATTTTGTTGTTCATAGCACCACCAAATATTTAAATGGACACAGCGATGTAATTGGCGGAGTGGTTATATCAAAGGATAAAGATTTAGGTGAAAAATTACATTATATCCAGATGTCTGTAGGTGCGGTTCCCAGTCCATTTGATTGTTGGCTCACTCAAAGATCAATCAAAACCCTTCATCTTAGAATGCCCAGGCACAATGAGAATGGAATTAAAATTGCAAATTTCCTCAACAATTCAAATAAAATTACTCATATCTACTATCCGGGGCTAGAGAGTCATCCTCAGCATGAACTTGCCAAAAAGCAGCAACTTGATCCAGATGGTAATGTTGGGTTTGGAGCGATGATATCAATTGATCTTGAAACTTTTGAAAAGGCAGCAGCGTTCTGCAAGCATTTAAATATTTTCATTTTAGCTGAAAGTTTAGGAGGGGTTGAGAGCTTAATATGTCACCCCGCAGAGATGACGCATGCGTCTCTTACAGTAGAAAAAAGGAAAGAGCTAGGAATCTCCGATGGACTTCTTCGTCTTTCAATTGGAGTTGAGGACTCTGATGACCTAATAAATGACCTCAGTAATGCTCTAAAATATATATAAATTCTTTTGTAACATATTTTCACAGAAAAGTTTACATTATATACCTCTTGATTACGTAATTTGTAGTCGGATGAGAAAAAATTAATTTATTAAATAATAACTCAAGGAGTCATAATATGAAATTATGTCGTTTATCTATGATTGGGATATTTATGCTATCCCTATTTTC
>CAZHKH010000043.1:0-11918 GCA_964532515.1 uncultured bacterium | reverse complement strand
TATGGATGCAGTCTTTTATGAGTCAAGCCTTACTTATGCAAACCTATGTAATCTAACTGCTTCTCCAAATGGAGATGTATGTGAAGAATCGGGTGGTATCGCAGATGATAATGGTGATGGCTATGACGATTCATCTTATAATGCTGGATTCAGTGAAGGTGCAGACTCTGTAACACCAGAGGATGGTATTGGACAATCAGATGTTGATGCTGCTTATAGTGAGGGCTATGATGCTGGATTTGACATTGGTGCTCTAAGTGGTGATGCCACTGGAGATGGAGTATTAAATGTTTTAGACTTGGTATACTTTATTGAAATTATTGTCAGTGGTGAGTAAAACGGGAAACTGTAATATTTTTTTACATATATTAAATACCACAGGATACTAATTTATAGATATGGTTAAATATATATTTATTCTACTTTCTACCTTTCTAGTAGCCGACAGCTACAATATGCAGCTGCTGGGCTATCTTTCATTTGAGCAGCAGACCTCAGATATTACTGGATTCTATCAGGATGAGAGAGAGTTTGCGGTGATTGGACTTCAAAACGCAGCATCTTTTGTGGATGTAACCAATCCAGGGAACCCATTTGAAGTAGGCAGAATCAGTGGAGGAAACAGTATATGGAGAGACCTCAAGTACTGGGGTCGCCATGTGTATATAGGCACCGAGGCCGATGACGGAATTAAAGTGGTTAGCGTCAATGACCTAGATAACCCAACTTTAGTGTATACAATCACAGATGTCGATAACTCTCATAATATTCATATTTGTGAGGATGGCTATCTCTATATAGTTGGCGCAGATGAACACGACATATGGATCTACGACCTAACATTCCCTGGGAATCCAGCGTTGGTGGGAACCTGGGATGGTGAGTATCTTCATGATATCGATGTAGAGGATAATCTTATTTACGGAATGGGTATATACTCCAGCACCGCGTATATCATCGATGTATCTGACAAAACAAATCCCCAGACGCTTGTGTCCTGGCAGTACCCCGGGATGGCCCACGATGCAGCTGTGTCTGCAGATGGAAACTATCTGGTAACCGCCGATGAGATGCAGGGTGGAAATCTAAAGCTGTGGGATATTCAAAATTATTCAAATATTAACCTTTTAGATGAGTTTACAGTAGACCCCACACACTCTGTTCATAATGTCTATATTAAAGATGGACTTGTGTACGCTTCCTACTATGCAGATGGAACCCGGGTCTACGATATCTCAACGCTCACGTTTAATGAGGTGGGCTACTATGATACCAGCGAGATAGATGGACTTTATGTGGGCAACTGGGGAACCTACGTGTATCTTCCCAGTGATAATATTATTTCAAGTGACATCGAGACTGGACTGTATATCCTTCAGTATGGGGGAGTCACAATTCAGCATATAGATTTAGGTGATCAGGCATACTCATCTAATCCGATTAATTTTTCTATTTCAGCTGAATCCACCACCGGAGAGATTACCTCGGTGGAGCTGTACTATAGCTTTAATAATTCATCTGACTGGAATGCCATTGAGATGCAGCTGCAAGGTGGAAGCTACTCTGCAGAGATTCAGGTTCCATCCGATGGAACGGTTGTGTCTTATTATTTTTATGCATCCAACGACCAGGGACAGGAGTCGTACTACCCAGCGGGAGCCGAAAATAATCCCGTGGTGTTTGTTGTGGGAGATCTTCCTGAGGTCTATGGTGAAAACTTTGAATCATCGCCTGGTGGCTGGAACATCACCGGAGATGCAGTTTCCGGACTCTGGGAGCTTGCTGAGCCCAGCGGAACGTTTTATGGGGATGTGCCGGTGGCGCCCGATAGCGATGCGACAGAGGATGGCGAGCTGTGCTATGTGACAGGCAACAGCGCTCCAACCAACAGCCCGTCAAATGATGATGTCGATGGCGGTGCAACAATTCTAACATCTCCACTAATTGACCTATCAGGAGAAGAGCAGGTGATGCTGACCTACTACAGGTGGTACACCAACAACCTTGGCGACAACCCCTCAACAGATATATGGAGAGTGGAGGCCTCGGATAACGGTGGCGGCTCATGGGTGAGCCTGGAGATGACCAATATATCTAACAATTCCTGGGACAAGCAGATGTTTTTCCTTGAGGATTATGTGGATCTAACATCCAATATCCGCCTCAGATTTACCGCTGAGGATATTTTTTATGATGGTGAGTTTGGATCGGGTGGATCGATCGTAGAGGCCGCGATAGATGATATTTTAATTCGTTCAATTGGCTCGCTGGAGGATGTGTTGCTGGGTGATGTTAATTTTGATGCTCAGATTGATATTTTAGATATCGTGATGATTATCAATTTTGCACTCGGGATTGTAGAGCCAACCACAACAGAGTTTTATTCTGCAGATATAAATGCTGATGGCGTTATCGATATCCTTGATATTGTTAATGTTATTAATATTATTCTAGATTAAATTTATATAAATTAATCCATCTAAATTCCTGAGAATCTATTGAAATATTTTATTTATATAGCTGCTCTAGTAGGCTTTCTGCATTCAAAGCCTCTTGCGGATCACAATTATATGCTTTCAACTAGCGTATCCAACGTAGCAAGCCGAATGCTTGATAGTGCAAGCGGCACCTTTAACCTGGGTGTTTCAGGTGGATACACTCGGCAAGACACCTGGGGAATGAGAAGTGGATTTGGCTTTCAGTATATTTTGGGGGTGGACCAGGACGCGGTTAGCGAGTCTTCACTTAAGAATAAGGATCTATTCGGCTTGAGCGTGTTTTCATTTATAGAGGTCCCTCTGGATAGACTATCGATTGGAGTCAGGTCCACGCTTGATTTTGGATTCTCAGACTCTAATTTTATTTTTGGCCCTACCATTGGCTACTCATTTGAGATAAATGATATGAATATCGATATTAATTATTTTAAGGGTTGCTCAGACTTTATTAACTTTTCTAGATTCACAGATACTATAGAAGCTCGAATAATGCTACCATTTAAAGGAAAAGATAATTGATCAATTCAAAGCAGCGGTCAAAGTTGCGCTCACTGGCGCACCACATCAAGCCATCTGTCTATATCGGGAAATCGGGTTTAACCGATGGAGCATTTGAGTCTATTGACCAGTCTCTTGAGTCTCATGAGCTAATAAAAGTTAAATTCAATGAGAGCAAAGAATCTAAAAAAGATTTAATCAGCAGCGCTGAGGATAAACTCTCTGCATTTATTGTTGGCTCTATTGGAAATACGCTGATTATGTTCAGAGCCAACGAAGATCGTGAGAAGAGGAAGTACCGCATCTGATGATATCTAGAATTATAAATAATCCGGTTCTTACTCTGTCTACTGTGTTTGCCATTACCCTTTGGTTTGCCTACTACGCGTTCTTTTCAAGCAATAGACTGATTGTCGATTTTTCTCTTGAGCAGATGTTCCCTGAAAATGACCCTGAGAGAGATAAATATGAAGAGTTTAGAGCAGAGTTTTCAAGAGAGGATGATAAGTTTCTTTTAATATACAGCTGCGATGATCCGCTTAGAAGGGAGAATGTGAAGAAGTTGGGTGTGATCGATACGCTGATTAATGCCATCGCAGGAATCGAGCAGACAACCAGCCTGTTTAATATTCAGGAGAACGATGAATTTTTATTTGATGAGTCTCTTGATGATAGCACCTGGGACGCACACAGAAAAATGGTTCTCAATCATCCCCTGTACACCAACTTGGTAATATCTGAGGATGGAAAATCTGGCGCGATATACGTCGATATGAAAGATGATGTAAACGATCAGATGAGCCGACAGAATTTGTTTGAGGAAATTGATAGGGGGCTTGAGATACACGGACGAGACTGGGAGTGGTACGAGGCCGGAATTCCCGTGCTTCGAACACGCTACGTGGAGCTGGTAAGCAAGGAAAGAACCATCTTTATTCCGCTGGGATGTCTGGTGGTAGTTCTAATACTGTTT
This sequence comes from uncultured bacterium, assembly GCA_964532515.1. Classification (GTDB taxonomy): domain Bacteria; phylum Fidelibacterota; class Marinisomatia; order SCGC-AAA003-L08; family D37C17; genus TMED161. The sequence goes on along the minus strand of CAZHKH010000043.1, from coordinate 7,949 downwards.
TTTGTATTCAGGCAAATCAACTGCGTTCTTCTTCCGATGACCAGTATATTTATCACGCTGATCTGGGTATCTGCGCTGATGGCCTTCTGTGGTATCACCATCAACCTGATATCCTATCTGACCTACATCCTTATTCTGATTATCGGGTGCTCAAATTGCATCCATATACTCATGAAGTATCATGAGTGTATTTACCAGGAGAATGGGTCGATAAAGAATGCCGTTCAAAGGGTTATTAAGGAGCTTGGGGGCGCGCTGTTTTTGACAAGTTTTACCACGGCCGTTGGCTTTTTATCCTTAATGATGACCAACATCAAGATTACCCAGGAATTTGGATTTGTCCTTGGAGTGGGGGTCGTTCTGATGTTTTTGGTTGCAATTATCACCATTCCGATTACCCTGCTATATCTTCCAATTCCCCCAGAGTATCACGTTAACAGGCTGATAAAGCAGAAAGACTCATTCTCTGTTGATAAGATAGACGCCTCCACCAAGAAGTATCCCTATTGGATTCTGGGATTCTCGGTGGTATTTCTGGCTCTTTCGTTTGTCGGTATGAATAGAATTGATTACAATATCTCGATCCTCGATGACCTTCGACCGGGAAATCTGCTGTATGATGACATTATGTACGTTGATAAGAATTTTGGTGGCACGCTTCCACTGGAGATTGTGATTCACAATAAGAGCGACTCTGTTGCCGCGAGCAATATATTTGACCTAGAGTTTCTAAAGAAAGCAGATGAATTTGAGAATAGAATTGAATCGATATCTGATATCAAGAAAGCGATATCCTTAAATGACTACATAAAGGTGATGACCAACTTCTGGGAGCCTGAGATAGGGATGAATCTTCCTGAGACCACCGATGATGTGTATGACTATCTGGATGTGGCTGGCGGGGATATTGGGACCAATCTATTTAACTCTGATTCAACTAAGTATCGAATCACCTGCCGAGTTGGAAATATTCGCTCCAAGGTCGCGGACAATCTCAGGATAGAGGTGCAGCAGATTTTCAATGAGGTTTTTAAGGGAGGAAATCAGGAGGTGCTCGTTTCAGGAAGCACGCTGCTGGCGCTTCGAACCCAAGGCTTTCTGGTTAGAGACCTAACCACCAGCTTTATTCTTGCGTTTATTATTATTTTTATATCAATGATCATCCTTTTTAAGTCCGTGAGACTGTCTCTGATATCGATTCTGCCGAATATCATTCCCCTTATGGCCGCCGCGGCGATCATGGGATTCGCGGGAATCAAGCTCAGGCCCTCGACTGCAATGACATTCTCCATCGCGCTTGGAATCGCAGTGGATGACACCATCCACTTCCTTGCTCGCTTTCGTCAGGAGCTAAAGAAAACAAACGATGTAGCGCTATCGATATCCAATTCAATTCTATCAACAGGAAAGGCGATCATAGGAACCACGCTGGTGCTGTGTATGGGCTTTTTTGTGCTGTATTTTTCAGAGTTGGTGCCTAACCATGAATTTGGGATTTTGGCTACCATTATCCTGATTATAGCGCTTTTAGGCTCTCTGTTCCTTCTCCCTGTGCTGCTTAATTTATTTTACAAGAATAAGTTGAAGTAGATGGATAATCTCTACTTCGATAAGGATGTGACTCTCGATGCGCTTAAGGGCACAAGGGTCGCTGTAATAGGATACGGAAACCAGGGGCGCGCCCAGGCCATGAATCTAAAGGATTCTGGCGTGGAGGTGGCCGTTGCCCTCAGAGAGGGAAGTAAATCAATCAAAAAAGCGCAGGAAGATGGCTTCCTGTGCATTGATATTCCAAAGGCAGCAAGAGAGTATGATATTTTAAGTCTTCTGATTCCCGACCAGTGTATGTCGGAGCTTTACGATGAACAAATTTCCAGATATCTAAAACCGGGAAAAACACTTCTCTTCTCACATGGGTACAATATTCACTACAAAGAGATAGAGCCACCGCCGTTTGTGGATGTGGTGATGGTCGCGCCAAGCGGCCCGGGGCATGCGGTTCGCCAGGAGTTTAAAAGTGGCGGGGGAATCCCCACGCTGCTGGCGGTAAAGCAGAATGTCACCGGCAGAGCCAAGGAGGTTGCGCTTTCCTACAGCAAGGCGATTGGCGGGACTCGATCCTGCTGCTTTGAGTCCACCTTTAAGGAGGAAACCGAGACCGACCTCTTTGGAGAACAGATAATATTAACTGGCATTATTCCAAGAATGATAAAAGAATCATTTAAAGTATTACTTGAAGCTGGATACTCCTCTACGGTGGCCTGGTTTGTCAGCTTCTATGAGGTCAAGCAGATCGCGGATTTAATTAGCAAAGTAGGGATTGAGGATTTCTATAAGGCGGTGAGCGATACCGCTGAGTATGGGGGAATGAGACAGTCGGAGAGGCTCCTTAATGATGAGTTTGCCAGTGAGATGAAATCCGCGCTTACATTTATTCAATCAGGAGACTTTCACAAAAAGTGGAAGAATGAGTCAAGCTCAGACTATCCAGAGCTTTCTAAGATGAGAAAATCTCAGAAGGAGTCTCCACTTAATGATATCACCAAAAAGATGTTTGATATCCTCAATAAAAAAAATAAAGATGAGAGCTAAAGCGCTACTCACGATCCTCGCCTCGTTTGTTTTCTCAAATCAAGGCGACTACGATACCAGAATCAGCCACGCAATCGACGATCTGTATAACTTTAAGCTAGAAAGCTGCATAGAGAAGACAGGGCAAATGTCTCAAGACTACAAGGAAGATGCGCTTCTCCCATTTTTAGAGATATCCGCAAAGTGGCAGCACGCACTGCTCAACGATACTCCGGAGGCATCCTACGATGTAATCTACAAGGGGATTGAAAGGGCCGTTCCATTTTACCTTGAGATGATCGATAAATATCCAGAAGATCCGGGTTATCCTCTATTTTTAGGGTCGCTCTATGGTCTCAAATCAAGAATTGATTTAGCTCAATCAAACTGGGTGGACCTGGTAATGTCCGGTTCAAAGGGATTTATTTACCTTGATCAGGCCAGGGAGCTAGACAGCGAGTTCTACGATGTGTATATGCCCATTGGAACGCTGGAGTATTTTTTATGTCGATCCTCGATGCCGCTGCAGCTAATTGGAAAGCTATTTGGGCTGAGGTCTGACTGCCAGGATGCGATTGACAAGCTGGAGATGGCTTCAAGGCACTCCAGATTCAGCTGGATAGAATCCAGAAATGTGCTGTCGTATGTCTATCTGTATATAGAGAGAGACTACGAAAAGGCCATCGAGGTCAGCTCAAGCATCGCAGATCAGTTTCCGGGGCACCCATTCTTTGCCTATCTGAAAGCAGAGTCCCTTGTTCGACTTGAGAGATACGATGAATTTTCTTCCTATAGCTCTACACTTGAAGAATTCTACACCAAAGGACCTAAAAACCAGAGAATCGAGTGTAGAGACAAGCTTCTTTATCTAAAGGCGCTCAGGGCATATCATGAGAAAAACTACAGCGATGCGAGCACTCTATCCAGCGAGGTTATCGATGGCTATGAGGTCGAGTTTAAGTGGATTCTTGGATACGCCCACTTTATAAGAGGAAAATCAATAGAAATTCAGGGAGATAGAAAAAGAGCTTTGCCTGATTACCGAAAGGCCATGGAGTGCTTGCCTCGCTATCCAGAGTACCAGGAGGCCAAAGAGCTGATTGACGCCCCTATTTCCGAAATATCAGATAGCAGGCCGCGCTAGATAACATCCCCGGATACATCGGGTCTACAGCTGTATTCCCAGAAACAAACCACGCTCCGGTGACCACAAGAGGAATCAGAATAAATAAAAGTGGTTGTCCGACCCTTCTTTTATAGAGACAGCACAGCATGGGTATCAATAGGGCCGAAGCACCGAATGAACCGGTAACGTACCAGATATCAACCGCGTTTTTAAAAAAAGTGGCTAAAATCACGGATATTACCCCTGAAATAAGGATTCCAATTTTAGTGTAGAAGACACTATCACGCTCGCTGAATTTATTTGAGATGAGATCGCGTCCAATTGTCAGTCCAGAGACAAACACAAAGCTGTCGATGGTAGACATGATAATTGAGAACATCGATACCAGGAACACACCCTGAAGAAGCGGAGGAAGCGCAATCGAAGCCAGATCCAGGAACGGGCTGTGTTTTACATCTGTGATAATCGCTGCTGCGTAGAGCCCCGTTGCAACCGATATAAAATCAAATACAAACCAAAAGAAGATTGAAATCAGAATCCCCTTTTTTACATCTTCATTCGATGAGCCGGCGAAGCTGCGCTGGTAGAAATTCGGGTCCACAAACGTCACAAAGGCAATAAATCCCCATGAGAGCAGATATCCCCAGCTGAGGTTTCCAGGGACAGATAGTTTTATCGCGGGTAGCTTTTTCTCAAGGAAGCTGTAGCCACCGTAGTCTATGTACAGATAAATTAAAATTCCGATAAAGCCGATGTACATCATTGAGAATTGAATGATATCCGTTCGAAGAACAGAGCGAAATCCTCCTCTGATTGTATAGAGAATAGACGCCAGCGCACCCAGAATAATTGCATTCTGTGGCCCAATTCCGTAGAGGTAGTCAATTATCGTTGAGAGCATCTTAAGGTAGGGGGCGGGAGAGGCGATAAAAACAACAATAACAGCCGCAACAATCGCGGAGGATCTTCCGAAAAATCCTTCAAAAAGCTCGGGGATACTTCCAATATAGCCAGAGGATATTTTAGGCGCGATAATCAGCGCGTAAATGGCCGCCGCTAAATAGTAAAATATCCCAAACATCACAAAGGTGGCGATCCCATGCTCGTAGCTGTAGCGACCGACTTCAAGGATTCCTCCGTACCACGTGCACACAAGGCTCATCACCAGAGCCGGAAGCGTCACCTGTCTGTTGGCAAATAAAAAGCCCTGGGCTGTTTTTTCTTTTGGAGTTAGGAAGCCAACTACAAAGATTAGCAGCAGGTATACCGCAACAAACGCCTGTGGAAAGGTAATGTTCATTTAGAAGTCATACCTGAAGCTCACTCCAAAGTGAAGCGGATCTCCCCACTGGAGATATAGCTTATCCTCAAAGTCATTTGGCTCTAGCGCAAAGTAAAATCCTCGAACAGCGTATCTCTCATTGGTAAGGTTTCTAATCCACATCGAAACAAAGGCGTTACTCAGCTTGTAGCCTGCAGATAAATGCAGAAGCTGATAGGGATCTGATTTATAGTCATGGCTATCAGAGAAGAAGTAGGAATCTTTGTACGAGTAGTCCACGCTGAGGGTCAGCTTGTCCGTTGGTCGTACATCCATCACCACTGAGTAGGTGTATTCAGGGGCCAGAGACTGCGCGCGATCTCCTCTGGTCATTACTGCTATTTCATCAGCATATGAATCATAGGTGTAAAATTCATATCGATCAACGAAGGTCTCGAGATAGCCAATACTGGTCATCAATTTAATTTTATTATCCAAAAATACTTGAGAGCGCTCCAGCTCCACACCGTAGTTGTGTCCGCTGCTGGCATTGGAGGTAAAGTAGTAGAAGCTAGTGGGATCCTCTGAGTCCTGCTGAGCGGATACGCTGGTTTGAAGGTTTTCTCTTAGCATGTAAAAAAGAGTCGCCTGGTAGCTAGACTCTTCTTTAAATGATTTATATCCTAGCTCAAAACTAATATTCTGCTCAGGATCGTAGTATTTATTGATATCGGATATAAAAGGATTTTGATTGACCCCTCCAGCCTTGTACCCTGTAGAGAATGAGGTAAAAAGCCGGTCGGTTTCATCCAGATTATAGTACGCCACTCCCTTTAAGGCTGCAAGCCACTCTCCTCTATCGCAGACCTCAGTGGTGTAGGTGGTTTCATAAATTCCATCATAATCAAGGTCCTTGAGGCTCGTTGAACTGTAATCAAGGAGCGATCTCTCTATTCGATAGCTTGCATCAAATCCGATTCCCTGGTCAAGCAGGATATTAAAATTCCCGTATAGAGCCATATTTGTGATATCAAATTCTCCATCGAACCGATCCACATCCCCGCTGAATATATATCCATCCATCAGGTCACTCTCAATTAGAGATTTGTAGTAAACGCCCACAGCGTAGGTGTAATTGGTTTTTCCCATCTCAGGGGAGAGAAATCGAAGCTCATGGGTGAGGGTCTGTCTTTTTCTTAGCGTTTTATCGTAAAAATCATAGCTATATCCATTGGCTACCGGGTCCCAGTTATAGGGATCACTTTCCCAGAAGGGATTGTTTCCCCAGTCTCCATCATAGCTGTGCTCCATATCGCTTTGTGACTTTGATGATATTGAGAGAAGTTTGTGTCCACTGTTGTATCGATATGAGGATCGAAAAGAGATTGCAGAGAGACTCTGACTGTCATAGCCCTGGCGATCAGAGTAGGTATGAAAATCTTCATTGTTGTCCGGTGCCCAGGCGTCGTATTTATTATCAAGCTCAACAGCCATAATATTTATTTTGATGTTTAAATTTTTGGATACAATCCAATTTAGCTTTGTTCGCACCATGCTCTCGGATTTTGAGTTTGTATTTGAGTGATTTAGGTATAGATTCTCTCTAAAGCCATCTCCAGCGCTGTAGAATAACCCCGTTCGGACCATAAGCCTTGAGCTGATGGGGGTGTCTAAGGCAAAACCAATTCTCTGGTTATTGTCACTTCCATATCCACTGACTATCTGCCCACCCCAGAACGGCTTGGGGTCTGTTGATTTTAGGTGAATTGATCCAGCCAGCGCATTTGCCCCAAACACAGAAGACTGCGCACCTTTTAAAATCTCAATCTGATTGAGATCAAACATCATTCCCGCCATGCCTATTCCGCTTAGATCAATATCATCAATAATAAATCCAACTGAAAATATGGGTTGACCAACTCCGGTGTAGAGTCTTCTCTCTCCGATACCTCGAATCTGGAAGTAGCGGGGCCTTGAGCTGCCACCCGACCAGTTTAGGTTGCTAATTTGATGAAGGTGAGACTCTAGATGATCAGCCTGTATATCTTTTATTTTTTCGGGCTCAAATATTGTGATACTTGAATTTAAATTTTTGATTGCGGTGCTGCTGATAGGAGAGGTGATAATAACATTCTCAGCGAGAATCACTCTCGGCTGCATCTCGATTCGAAGGTAGTCGCTGTGCTCAATGTTGATGGTTTTGTAGCCAATGTGCTCAACGGTCACCAGGCCCCTTCCACTGCTTTTGAGCCTAAAGGTTCCATCTTTATCGCTGTGGGTGTAGGTGTTCTGGTGGGATATCGTGGCTCCCCTTACTGGATTTCCATCTGCATCCACAATCTTTCCGGTGGTAATATTACAAAAAAGTAGAGAGGTGAAGAGTAAGGTTGGTAGTAAGAATTTCATTTTGTTTTCCTCCGCTAGTATTATCTAGTTCAGGTTAAAGGGTATGTTCTCAGCTCTAGGCACCCCCAACAGCGATTCAATTTAAGAAGATTTTAGTAGAATTAAAAAAGAAGATTAAGTAATTTCTATTCTTCAAACGGGAGTATAGATAAGAAGCATTCTTTATATACCTATATAGTTAAATGTAAAACTTGAAGTATATCATATAACTATCAATAAAATAAGTGACTTAAAAGAAAAACTTTACACTAAAGAGGATTGGATTGTGACTTGGAATCCAGCGGAAAATAGCAGCGGAATCTACATTGCAAGGGCGCAAATTGGATATGGGTATTTTAATCATAGGCTTATGCTGATAAAGTAATGAGTATATACATCACATATCTGTTTTACGCGATACCGGCATTTGCATTTCTTGTGTTTGTTGAGCATGTTGCATCCAAGATAATGGGCATCCGAGTTAACAGAGGCGTGGATATGATCTCAAGTCTGAGCTCTGGCCTGACCAATACCTCAAAGGATGCGATTAAGTTTGGAGTGGTGTTGGTGGGATACTCAGCGATGGTCGACAAGATGACCATCTAC
>CAZHKH010000042.1:0-12169 GCA_964532515.1 uncultured bacterium | reverse complement strand
ACACGCTTTCGATGTTCATCAGGTGCCTCATAATTGGATACTCCCCAGAGATTCCATTCGCGCCATGAATGTCACGTGCAAGTTTGCAGCACTCCCGTGCTACCCACACGTTGTTTCGCTTGATCATCGATACCTGCTGGTGTTTCATATCACCAGAGTCCTTAAGCCTCCCAACCTGAAGGTTCATCATCTGGCCCTTGGTAATTTCAGATAGCATCCACACTAGTTTCTCTTGAACCAGCTGGAATGAGGCAATCGGTTTATCAAATTGAATTCTCTCTTTGGCATACTTGAGCGATGCCTCATAAACAGCCATCGCTGCGCCAATCGCGCCCCAGCCAATTCCGTATCGCGCCTGGGTTAGACAGCCAAGGGGACCCTTCATCCCTTCTACGTTGGGAAGTAAATTATCTTCAGGAATAACCACATTATCAAAAATAAGTTCGCTAGTTACAGATGCACGAAGCGACCATTTGTTCTTCATCATAGGAGCAGAGAATCCTTTCATACCCTTCTCTACTAAAAATCCTCTAACCACGCCGTCATCTGTTTTTGCCCACACAACCGCCACATCTGCCACGGTTCCATTGGTGATCCACATCTTCGCGCCGTTTAATGTATATCCGCCATTTGTTTTCTTGGCGGTGGTCACCATCCCACCTGGGTTTGATCCATAATCTGGCTCTGTTAAGCCAAAGCATCCGATTGCATCTCCAGATGCTAATTTAGGAAGCCACTTCTTTCGCTGCTCTTCGCTTCCATACGCATAGATAGGGTACATCACCAGCGACCCTTGAACCGATACAAACGAGCGAACTCCAGAGTCCCCTCTCTCAAGCTCCTGGCACACCAGACCATAGGCAACGTGGGACATCCCTCCGCACCCATACTCCTCAGGGAGATTTACTCCCAGTAAATTCATATCTGAAAATTGAGGAATAAGATCATTTGGGAATGTTGCATTCTTGAAGTGTTCGTCAATAATGGGCATCACTTCATTATCAACAAAATTTCGAACAGAATGCTGAATCATGATTTCGTCATCTGAAAAATTAGATGAGATATCTAAATAGTCTAAACCTTTTAATTTCATTGTATATTTTTCTCTTTTATTTTTATATGGTAAATATAAACATATGAATTATTGATGAACTATATAATATTATTTATAAATTTGTTCATGGTTTCAATGAAAAAGCAATATATAATATTTAAAATTCTAGCGCTATCGATTATTGCGGGTGGATGCACCATCGACCTCGAGGATCTGGACAGCGATAGATTTAAGCATGAAAACCATCTTCTTGTGGACCTTCAGGAAAACCTGTATAAAGTTGATTTTGCTCAGTATTCTGAATCAGATATTATTCCATTTTTTATGATCAGCAATCCAGATGACTGGACGCTGGTGGTTGATTCCAGTAGAATGACGGTGCAGTATAAAGGCGCATTTGATTACAGCCAAAGCAGCGTGTCACCATTTCAAATCAATGCCTCTAACCAGGATAGGGTGATTCATGGTGTGCTGTCTTCTTCGTCAGATAGGGCAGGGTTGTTAGAGGAACCCATCGCTATCCATTCATCAAATTTCTTCGTATATAAAAATTACTCCATAGATGCTGTGTTTAATTCTAGACTCCTTCCAGCTGAGTTAAAGCTAATAGCTCAGTACAGTGATGAGATTGATGAGATTAATATAGCTGATCTAGTGAATGAAATTATTAGGCTGCTGTACAGCGAAACGCTTCGCAGTGTGGAAATTGGGTTTAATCATGAGCAGACCTATCTAGGGTCCATAGATTCGTGGAGCGATGAGGTGGAGCCTGATACTCTTATCATGGACCCCGAAGATGATTTAAGCCTCATTGAGGTTGCAATTAATAATTTAAATTTCATCATTGATGCCGCAGAGGAGAACCTTATTTCAAAAATTGACCCTCAGTATATCAGTGATGTTAAATCAATGTGGATTGAGAAAAAAACAGATCTATATCTTTCTTTAATTTTGCTGTTTAATGATTTTAAGGTTGAGGCACTAATGCCGGGAAATCTTTCTGCGCATAATGCAGATGAGAGCCGTGGGGATACACTGGTGTGGAGCTTTAATCTATCTGATTTTATAGAAAAAAATTATGTAATTAATGCCAGGAGCAGAATAGTCTATAAAAATAGGGTGATTGGGTGCCTAGTGATTGCTGCGCTCATTATTCTTTGGATAATCAGAAAAAAATATAAACGCTAATTTACTCTTGTCTGGTTCTGGCCTCTATTGAAATGGCATGAATCTCTTTTTTAATCATTTCATCTAAAATACTATACACCATTCGATGTCTTTCAATCAGGCTCTTATCTTTAAAATCGTCAGAAATAATTTTAACTTTAAAATGTCCGCCATTGCTCTGCGCATGATTTGCATGCTTGTGGGATTCATCGATAATTTCCAAAGATGTGATATCTAGGCCCTCTGAGAGTTTTAATTTGATTTTATCTGATAACATTATCGAGTCTCCGCGGTATCTTTAATTAAAAAATAAATGGCAACTGCAAACCACAGCTCAAAGAGTATAAATAGCGCAAGGTTCGTGGCGATGCTATCGGTAAAGCCATAGCTGTGCAGGCCTACCCCCAGCAGATTCACTCCAAACCATCCAAACGCTAAGAATATATTACTTATAATCATGCCAAGAGCAAACTCTAAGGATTTAATAGCGCCTGTGATGCGAAGATGAATAATCAGAACCTGCCACATTACAATTAGAAGCGCTGCATTCTCTTTTGGGTCCCATCCCCAAAATCTTCCCCATGATTGGTCTGCCCAAATACCACCAAGTATGGTGCCAAACAGCATAAAAAATAGAGCCACCAGATTAAGTGTCATCATATTATTGGCCAACTCTTTTAAATATTTTTTACTTGATGTGTTAAGTAGCCTGACAATATAGTAGATGTGACCCATCACACTGGCAATAGCGGTAGCTCCATATCCAATGGTAATGGTAGTTACGTGGGTTGCAAGCCAAAAATTAGAATTAAGCACCGCCACCAGCACCCCTAATGTCTCTCCATCATTCTCATACCCAAATGCAATAAAATGAAGAACCGAGCCAACAATGGTTCCTAATAGTATTCCGATTCCATCTTTTCGAAATCGTTCAAAAATAGTTGAAAAGAGGGCTCCAATAAAACCCACAAATACAATAGATTCATAGAGTGTAGATACCGGAGGTCTTTGCATAATAATCATCCTATTAATGAGCCCGTATCCATGGTAGCCCAGGCCAATGATAAGTGATACAAATGCAATTTTCTTAAGTAGATTAGGTTTAGAAATCCAGCTGATTCCTATTAGTAAAAATGAAATCATATATAGCACCAGGCTGTAATAGAAAGAGTTAGATTTGTTGTAGGTAGCTTCCCTTTGTATAAGGTCCATATCTACCTGAGAATTTTCTGAAATTTTACTGCTATACAGATTGATGGCTATTTCCATGCCATCGACATCGCTTTGCCTATAACTTTCAATGTATGCTTCCAATGCCACCATCAATTCTTTTTGATCTCTCGTTATATCCAATACCTCTTTATCTAGTAGCTCCCATGGAGATATCCAGGCGGGCTCAGATGGAATGAACTTTAAGTTGAAATTTTTATAGAATGGGTCAGCCATCAACTTATTTTTCTGTATCTCATCTGCCTGAGCTTTAATAGATTCTAATGACTCTCCAGAAAAGTTCTTAAGTATATCCTTATTAAAAATATAGGATGCATAGCTGATGCTGTTTCCCGTATCAATGCCCAGGGCCCCTGAAATGATAGGGTCGTCAATTGTGATTTTTTTATCAAGGCACGTCAGACTATTAGTAATGCTCTTAAACGTGCCAATGCTGATAAACAGGTTACTTAATTGTTTTTCAATGGCTGTCTTTTGCTCGTCTTCCATCAAATATAGCTTGACAAAGTATTCAATATTCTGGTTGATTCCATCTGAAATTTCAGAGTAGCTATAGTAATGAGGGTCCCGCCACTCTACTCCCAGTGTATTTGCAATTTCTTTTGATTTAATCTTGAAAATATTTTTTTTATATGAGCTCTGAGGATACACCAGACTCTCTAGAAGCCAGTCAACTGCCGACATTTTTGGATCTTTTAGTGATCGTCTCTCATAGATAGAAAGAAGAGTTTTCTCTGCGTATGTGTCTATTGGCTTTATTCTGCCCGCATCCTGTACCGGAACATTCTTAACCTGATTAGAAGCGCAAAAAGATATATCTTGTATCAGTAGAACGCTACAAATAATAAAAAGAATGTTTTTCATGACTGAGCCTTCACGCGTTGTAATCTAGATGAAAACATGATGATTAAATGTAGCAGCAGACCAACACACATAATGATGCTGGATATATAGGGGAACATGCGCCCATAATTTTTTACGACAGCCAGAGTAGAATACTCCGTGGCCCCTGATCTATTGAAAGCCGATTGAAAGAATGTATACTCATGATGCCTAAGTGGCTCGTTCATTGAAATCACAACCTTCCGCTCTAACTCCTTGCTATTTAGAATAATATCAGAACTATAGCTTTTAGCGATATTCGTTCCGGGATGTAGAACCTCCTTAAAATCAACTAATTTAATTTTAAATGGGATGGTTGTTCTCTCAGGTCTGAGTAGAATGGTTGTTTGGTGATCATTGATAACCAATTGATTGTGATTACTTTCAAAAACCATGCTGGCGTAGACTCCATCCACTTGATCGCTGACTCCCTCTACTCTAAAAATAATCGCTGAATTATTTTGCTCGAATTCCTTCTGGGGTGTTAATTCAACCAGCTGGAAAGAAGCAAAGAGGCCCCTGCACTCATCACACTTCTCTATTCTGTTGATTGGCTTTGAATTTGTCAGAAATGATAGCACGCTGATTTGAAAATTAATATTATTATAGCTCAGCTCATGATTATCAAGCTCCATTAGCTGCTCTTGATTAAAAATAATGGGAGGGTGATTGGATGGAAGAATGGCCAACTCCTTAATATAGTAGTCTTCAATATAATTGGATGACTCTCCCTCTTTGATGGTCATCTGCCCTTCGTAGCTGAAATAGGCGGTAATCCCTCCACCAAAAAAAAGTAGTAACGCCCCAAAGTGAACAATGAGAATCCCTATTTTTTTATATCTCCATAGTGTTTTCCTGAACAATAGAAAAAGTAGATTGATAAAAATAGTAAGCATCAGCAGTCTCCCCGCTGGAAGTGGAATGAAAAATAGCCAGTATATCCAGCTGGAAAAATATATTTTTTGGGTGAGATAAAGACCAAGCTCCCCTTGGTATATTGTGCCAAGAAAAACAATAATAATCATATTGATAAGGCAGGCGACAAATATCTTTGGACTTTGTAATAATTTTAAAATGGGGCGACCCTCAATTATTAATAAAAAAAATAAATTAATTAGATAGATAATATATTATGAAATGAAGGTAGAAAAAAAATTAAATGCAATACGTCTTATTCAAAAACATCCCACTTAATCTCTCTAGTTACATACCTTACAAGAGATGAGTCTGCCTCTACGCTAACAACATAGCCCACAGAGCTGCTTGGCTCAAGAGCAGTATCAGAGATTACCCCTGATTTATATATAAATTTTGAGCCATCAATAAAAGTTGAATCGATTCCTACAAGCTCAGTTTTTTCAGAGTAAAGTTTATATATTACCCTTACAAAATCAGCACGCCTGAAACCATTATTAGCAATTTCTCCAGTAAATACTCTGTGATCTGAATAAATTTCTTCAGTCGCATCACCATTGAACTCTACCTCTGGAATATTTGGGGAAATGTTTTTGATGGTTGCAATATCGGATTTATCAATTGTCAGCTGACCAATTTGAGTTTTAACAATCATTCTATCGCTATTCTCTTGAATGATATTTCCATTGACTAATGTACCGTTTGTCAGTTCAATCTCATGAGTTAAATGTGGATATTGAATTTTTCTAAAAATATCAACGCTACTGTCCCAATTTCTTATTCGTGAATCATAGTCTCTCACCTGGGCCTTTAGCGCGGCTATATCCTCTATTAGATCATTAATTTTCTCTTCTTGTGGATAAAAAGGTTTAATAATATTTGAATCAACAAAAGTAGAATCAAACATAATTAGAGAATCAGGTAAATTCACCAGCTCATCATCATCAATTAATTCAAAGTCAAGGTCATCCTTTTTTATTAAAAAGCATCCGGTGCACATTAAAAATATAAAAAGGTATATAGATAATTGTTTAATGTTAATCATTTAAGACTCTTTGATTTAACATTGCACGATGTCCCACTTGTCTAATTCTATTTTTAAATTCATTGTATCCACCAAACTCATCTACCACCATTAAAATATCATAATAAAAAATATAGTTTCTAGGATCCTCTAGCATTTCTATAATCGCATCCATAGACCGCTCATCCTTAAACTTTGCTAATGCCTTAATCGCCTTGAGCCTGGTTCCATTAGGCAATGCATCGCTTACTGCAACCTCTTTAAGCAATGGAATAATTTCAGGATTCTGATATTCCTCAACTGTCGCCAATACAGAGTTTAGCAAGGAGTGATACTGTGATTTTCCATTTTTATAGGATTCAAGTAACGCTAGAATCATACGCTCATTATCAATTTCACCCATAACGCTGAGTGTAAACTCATTTAAGCGATGTCTGGTGCTAGGATCTCCTAGTAGCTGTATAAAATAATCAACCAGCTCTGGAGCCTGTTTCTTGGCAAGCACCTCAACTGCTATGGTCCGAGTGGTAATATCGACGGATTCATCTGATGCTATTTCCATCAACACTGGAATTGCTCTGTCATCATCCATCTGTCCAAGTGTCACGGATAACATTCGCTCCATTCTTATATAGTTTGTTTTACTAATTTCATATAAATCTAATAATGTCATAATCTCATCTTCTGATCCATTCTTATTTAAACCAGAGATAATTGACTCACGAATTGCCATAATCTTTGATTCAGTCGTCTGTAAACCTTTAATAAATGCGGGGCTTGATTTCTCTTCTCCAAACTGTGCAAGGATGTCTATCGAGTGAAGCATAATATCAAGTTCTATCATACTGGCGTCACTGATTGCCTCTTGAATTGCCTCAATAACCAATGGGTGTCGGCTCTCAGCAATAGCTCTTAACGCCTCTAGACGGATATCATATGGCTGATTTCTATCTTTATAAACAGAGATTAATTTTACAAGTGCTCTCTTCTTTTTCTTCTCAATCATATCTAAACGCAGGTCCTCTACTTTTTCCAAGGTCATTTGCTTTGGAAATACAAAACCCACCACAATTACTGTAATAAAAATAAAATATGATATACTTTTGATTGCTGCCTTCATTCCTATAAAAATACTCTCATTTTTAGATAGGTGGAATATTATTCATTTCTCTGTCTAAAACCAAGAAAAATCTATTCTCTCCACTTTATCTGCTCCCATACACCCTTGTCGTACTTGGTTACCAAATATTTATTTAGCCAGTCACCTAAAAAAATCAATTTTTTATTATCCTGCTCTATAATGCCCTCTTGATGATAATGTCCAACCAATAGGACATCAGCCTCTTTCCATCTTTCTCTGGCATGAAGAAGTAACTTCTCCTTAATTATTTTATTGTCTTTATAGTATTCATTTGGCTTATCAGCATGTGATATTTTTTGAGCAATATAGTATCCAATAGATGGTGGCAATAGGTTGTATAAAAAAATACATAATCTACTTCTTATGATACGTCTAAAAAGTCTATAACCATAATCCTCTTTTAGTACACCATCTCCATGAATAACTAAAAATTCCTGGTTATCTACTGTACATTGAAATTTATCCTTAAATGATTTTTTTGAAAAGGTCCTATCTAAAAACCCAAAATCCCAGAAGTCATGGTTCCCAAGCACATAGTATATGTCTATCCCATTATTTTTTAAATTTTTTAAATTTTCAAATATATCTAAATATTCAGGGGGAACATATCCGTTATAGTTAAACCAAAAATCAAAAAAATCTCCTCCTATAACTAACGTTCCTTTGACCTCTTTAATGTGATCTAAAAGTGAATAGAATTTTTTCCTTCTTTTCTGCTCGCTATGGTCAGATCTTTTTTGAAAGTGATTATCAGAAACAAAAAATATTGGGGTTTTCATAAATATCCATCAATTTAATCAAAAAATTTAATAAAGAAATATTATATTAACATCTATAAATGAAAAAATATATCAAAATTAGATACATAATTATAGCGATACTGCTCCATGGGCTGGTGTTTCCCAGTCAATTTGGTAAAAATATAGTTCAGTATAATGACTTTGAGTGGTTTTATACCCCAACGGATCATTTTGATATCTATGTAGCTGATTCATCTGGATACCATCTAAGTTTTATTGAGACCCACGCAGAGGATGCTTATAATAAAATTCAATCACTATTAAATTGGTCGCTTAGAGATCGAGTCTCTATTATTATCTATGATTCGCATAATGACTTTCAGCAAACAAATGTTATTTCATCTCATCTCCCCGAGGGCGTTGGTGGAGTAACAGAGCTTCTTAAAAATCGGATAGTGATACCATTTGATGGGTCATACAAAGAGTTTAAGCATGTGATCTATCATGAACTGGTACATGCGTTTATCAATGATTGTGTTTATGGAGGAAACCTAAAATCAATGATGGCAAATTCAATACAAGTGAGAATTCCTCTTTGGATGAATGAGGGGCTTGCAGAGTATATCGCAGAGAAATGGAGCTCCAATTCAGATATGTGGATAAGAGACCTGGTGTTAAATGGAAATAATTTACCTCATATCAATCAACTGACTGGATACTGGGCATACCGAGGAGGTCAATCAGTCTGGAACTTTATAACAGAAAAGTGGGGAGAAGAGGCAATCTCTGAAATTATTAGGCAGATTAACCAGAAAGGTGATGTCAATCTTGGAGTAAAATCAGCGATATCCATTAATATAGATGAGCTTACAGAGCAGTGGCATGAATATTTAAAAAAAGAATATTGGCCAGATATAAACAATAAATCAAATATATCTGAAATCTCATTCCAGCTTACAAATCATGAAAAATTAAATAATCATTATAATATCGCCCCTTCAATTTCTCCAAATGGAAAGCAGATTGCTCTATTCTCTGATAGAAGTGGTATAATGAATTTATACCTGATTAGTGCATCAGATGGAAAATTTTTAAAAAAAATAATAAAAGGTGAGCGAACATTAGCATTTGAAGAGCTTCATATATTAAAGCCAGGGATTACCTGGTCACCTGATGGAAATGAAATTGCAGTGGCTGTTAAATCGGGAAAATCAGATGCAATTATATTTTTTGATCTTGAAAAGAATAAAAAAGAAATTAAAAGATTTCCAATAAAGGGGATTTTTAGACCAACTTGGCATCCCTATAAAAATGTGATTGCGTTTATTGGGAATAATGGATTTGCCAGTGACATTTATTTATATGATATTGATAGTGACTCATTAACTAATTATACAAATGATTGGTTTACCGATGATCAGGTTTCATGGGATGAAAATGGGGAAAATCTTTATTTTGTTTCCGATAGAAATGATTATACCACAATACATCAATTTATAGAGCCAGAAGATTCAGTGATTAATAATATAGATCTAGAGCAGAATGATATTTATAGTATTAATATTGATAGTAATATCATGACTCGACATACCAATACAGATTTTAACGAAAGCTATCCACATTATTCAAATAGCGATGGTCTGCTAGCGTATATATCAGATAAGAATGGAATTAATAATATATATCTCAAATCTGATAAAACAAACGAAAGCACGCCGATAACAAATATATTGACTGGTGTTACCCAACTTTCTTGGAATATTTATACAAATCAAATGATTTTTACTGGATTTAATAAATCTGGATATGATGTCTTTACAATCTACGATCCAAAAAAACACTTAAATGATTCTATTGAATTAATAGATGCCAACTGGAAAAATAAACCTGAAATAAAATTGGTCAAAAATGGGAATATTGTAAGTCACACAAGTGATAGTGATTATAAAAACTATGATTTTAGCAAAATTAATTATTCATCCAATGATGTTGGAAACAATCAGGATGATAATAGCAAGAATAAAAATAATAACATCTCCAATAATGAATTAAAAAGGTTTGATATAACAAAATCACTCAAAATGTTTAAATATAAAACTCGATTTACCCTTGATTATGCAAACGTTGATTATGGATATAACAGTGTTCGGGGAAGCACGGGCCTTGTGAATATTTTATTTAGTGATATACTAGGCGATCATCGAGTATTAGTAAACACAGAAATGCAAATTAAACTCAAATCATCTGATTATTTAGTGAAATATTACAATTTATCAAATAGAACGGATTGGGTGTATACATTCTATCATTATGGCCAAGAATATTATGATTATCAAGAAATTGAGACAAGCAGTGGGAATATGGCGACCGCTTTATTCCCATCAACTAGATATCAATTTTTAGGATTATCAATTGAGCCCAGTTATGCTATTAATAAATTTCAAAGGTTTAACTACGGATTTGATCTTCGTGCAAATTCTAAACAAAATATTATTTGGAGCACGTATTATAACAACACCGAACAAGCGGATAAAGATTATTTTAAATTATTTTTAATTCCATCAATAGAATATACCTTTGACAATACCCTGTGGAGCTCCATGTATCCTGTCGAAGGTCGAAGAATATCTGTTAAATATCTTAATAGCGTTCTAAGCAAAGAAGCATCATCACTTAATTTTAATTCTTTAATACTTGATTTTAGATATTACAAATCAATCACCAATGGGATAAGCACCGCATTTAGATTGTATGGTGGATCATTTGGAGGGAAAGACGTAATAGAATCAGGAAGATTTAGAGTTGGCGGAACAAGCTATTTGCCATTTTTTAATAAAGCAACATACTCACATATATATGATGTTCATAGCTTTGATCAGGTATACTATGATATTTATGTAATGCCCCTTAGAGGCCTTCCAATAGGATCTAAGTATGGTCAGAACGTATTATTGATGAATTCTGAAGTTCGATTGCCATTTTTAATGTACTACTTTCCTTGGCTTGGTATGCTGGGTAAAATTAATGGGGTGCTATTTACTGATATAGCTGTAATCTGGGATAAAAATAATGAATTCCCGGATATAAATGATTCAAATTCATGGGATGAACTTGAATTGGTAGATGGCTACAATATCTATCCGGATACATATGATGATGATTTAACAATTGATGATCGATCGATTAATCCTCTCGGCTGGGTCTGGACCTTTGGATTGGGGCCACGCTTCATACTACTAGGGATGCCATGGCAAGCAGATTGCGCATGGCAATATAATCCGACCACCAAAGAAATATCATCTGCACGATGGTATCTGAGCATAGGTTTAGATTTTTAATAGTTATTAGATGGAAATTTCATTCTCATATATAGCAACTTTTATTTCACTTATTTTTGGATTTTCATTAATTCATGCTATTACCTGTATCACCACCTATATCCAAAATAGAGAAAAAATCAAATTTAATTTAATTTGGCTTGTTTGGGCTATAAATACCATATTGATGTTAACAGCAATATGGTGGAGATTATTTAGAAGATGGGGTGCTATAGAAATTTGGTATCCCTATTATTTTGGTTATTTAGTATTATTATCTTTTTTACTTGCCATAATATTCTTTATACGATTTGATAAGTTTGATGAATTAGATAAAGGAAATTTAGAAAAACAATTTTTTGAAAATAAGAAACCCTTTTTAATAGGATTTTCAATTATATATATATTCATTGCGCTTGGACAAGAAATTGTTTTTATGACTATAAGTTTAGAAGTTATAAAGGATAGAATTCCATAATTAGTTCAAGGATTTATTGCATTTTGTTTAGCATTTATAAATCATAAAATGATTCATTTACTCATAGCAATCTCGTTCTTGATAGGAGCATTAGTTGGAATGTTTTATGGTGGTACTTAATAATTATTAATTAATTCCATCCACAAATCAAGCGGAAAGAAGATAAGTCTCATAGGTTCGTGTTTCACCATTAATTTCTAATTCATCTTGTTCACCAACAT
>CAZHKH010000041.1:9926-12177 GCA_964532515.1 uncultured bacterium | reverse complement strand
CTGCAGAAGAAGAAGCTCCAGCAGCAGAAGAAGCTCCAGCAGAAGAAGCTGCAGCAGAAGAAGCTCCAGCAGCAGAAGAAGCTGTAGAAGAAGAAGCTCCAGCAGAGGAAAATCCTAAAAATGCTGATAAAGAAGGAACAGATAAATAATTAAATCGTAAAAGATTTAATATTTATAAATAACGGAGGTGATTATGAAAGATGTACTTATGGATGTTGTTAAATCAATAGTAGATAAACCTGATGAAGTTAGCATTGAAGTTACTGAGAGTGAAAATACTCAAATTTATGAACTTCGCGTTGGAGAGGGAGATGTTGGTAAAGTAATAGGCAAACAAGGTAAAAATGTGGGAGCTATTCGTACTTTATTATCTGCAGCGACAGCTAAAGAAGGCGGGAAAAGAGCGATATTAGAAATAATTGAGTAGTATTGATAAAGTAATTTCATTTGGTCAGATATTAAAGCCTCATGGGATAAAAGGTGAGTTGAAAGTGCTATTTTATAATGAGCACTCTAATTCATTAAAGAAGAATCAAATTGTTTTTTTAAGAGATTTAAATAATGAAATTTTTGAATATAAAATTGAAAAAATTTTTTATTCCTTTAAAAAAAACAGAATAAAGTTTTTTGACATAAATACAATTGAAGAAGCAGATAAATTAAGAGATTATACTCTTAATATTTTAAGATCTGATTTGCCTAAACTCAATAAAGATGAATATTATTTAAATGATTTAGTAGGCTATAAATTAATTGACAAATCAAATATAAACTATGGAGTAGTTAATAAAGTGTTGATTTTACCTGCAAATAATGTGCTAAGTGTTACTATGGAAAAAAAAGAATATTTAATTCCTCTGATTGATGATGTTATAATTGAAATCAATCAAGAAGAAGAAAAAATTATTATTGATCCAATAGAAGGACTATTTAATTAACTATGAAAAATATATCATTCATATCTCCTTTTTGTGATTTATTAAAAAGCTTTACGTCAACAAGTATTTTAGATAGAGCTAATAAAAAGGGAATAGTTAATTATAACTATTTGGACTTATTTTCTTTCTCTGATGATCATCACAATAGGATAGATGATTATCCTTATGGTGGAGGTGAAGGGATGATACTTAAGGCTCAACCAATTTTTAGTGCATATGAAAGTATTTCTAAAGATAATGTAAAGCCAAGAGTTATTTACCCAACTCCTGATGGAAGGAAATTATCTATGGAGTTATCTATGGATTTGTCAGAGGAAAATGATATAATATTTATTTGTGGTCATTACAAAGGAATAGATCAAAGAGTAAGAGATGAAATTGTAACTGATGAAATTTCAATAGGAGATTATGTCCTTACTGGTGGAGAATTACCAGCATGTGTAATCGTTGATTCTATTGTTAGATTGATTCCTGGGGTAATTAATAACATAGAATCAGCTAAAACAGATTCATTTTATGAAAATTTATTAGATTGCGCTCATTATACTAGGCCAGATGTATTTAATGATTTGAAAGTTCCAGATATATTAATTTCCGGAAATCATAAAGAAATTGAAAAATGGAAGTTAAAAGATAGAATAGATAAAACAAAAAAAAGAAGAATAGATTTATATAAGAAATATTTAAAAAACAATAACCAAAAGGTAGAAGAGAAATGAACAAAGTGATGAATGCAGTATCTGAATATTTAAGAGAGGATCTTCCTAGCTTTAGATCTGGTGATACTATTAATGTAGGTGTTAAAGTTGTTGAAGGTAGCAAATCAAGAATTCAAAATTTTGAAGGGGTGGTTATTGCAAAATCTTCAGGTGGTGGTATGGATAAAACTTTTACTGTTAGAAAAATATCTAATGGTGTAGGAGTTGAAAGAATTTTCCCATTAAACTCACCGAATATAGATTCAATTAAAGTTATTAAAAAAGGAAAAGTTAGAAGGGCAAAATTATATTATCTAAGAGATTTAAAAGGTAAAGCAGCTAGAATTAAAGAACGAAAGTAAATTGAATTAATATAAAAAATGCTCTCATGATTATTACTAAGATTGAGAGCATTTTTTTATAAAAAACTAAATTGTGACTAAAAAAAACAATACAACAAATAAATTAAAAACACTCAATGAAATTGGTATCGCTTTATCTTCAGAAAAAGATATCAATAAGCTTCTAGAAATGATTTTAACCAAATCAAGGGAGTTTACTAATTGCGATGCTGGGACATTTTATCGATTGCATAAAAACAAAAAAAAGTTACTT
>CAZHKH010000041.1:0-9916 GCA_964532515.1 uncultured bacterium | reverse complement strand
TGAGAGCATTTTTTTTATAAAAAACTAAATTGTGACTAAAAAAAACAATACAACAAATAAATATATTTCTTGGGCAAAAAAACTCAATGAAATTGGAATTGCCTTATCTGCAGAAAAGGATATTTTAAAGCTTCTAGAAATGATTTTAACAAAATCAAGGGAGTTTACAAATTGTGATGCAGGAACATTCTATCGATTGCATAAAAATAAAAAAAAGTTACTTTTTACAGTAGTGCATAATGATACAATGAAGGAGTATTCAGGCGGGACATCAGGAGTTATTCCAAGTCTCCCACCACTTGATCTTTATAATGATAAAGGAGAAGCAAATCTTAATGCTGTAGCTTCATATGTTTTTCATAGGAGTGAGCCTGTAAATATTCCAGATGTTTATTTAGATAAAACTCCATTATCTGAAGGTTCAAAATTCTATGAAAAAATATCAGGATATAGAACTAATTCAATGCTTGTAGTTCCAAAGAAAATCTATAAAGATGAAGTGATAGTTGTGCTTCAATTAATAAATTCACAAGATGAAAAAGGTGTAATAGTCCCATTTGAAGAAGAATTTAATGAAATAATTCAATCCTTAGGTAGTCAAGCAGCGGTTGCATTAGATACAGTTGAGCTTATTGATGAAATAAATAAATTGTTAGATTCATTGATTAAATATACAGTAAGGGCAATAGATGAAAGAAGTCCTCATACTGCAGGCCATTCAAGTAGAGTTGCAAAATTTACACGAAAAATAGCTGAAAAAATCAATGAGCAAAAGAAAGGACCATTTAAAAATATTAACTTTTCAGATGAAGAGCTTAAGGAAATTTGGGTTGCAGGGCTTATGCATGATGTAGGTAAAATAGGTGTTCCAGAGGCTGTTTTAGAAAAACAAAATAGGTTGGATGGAGCTAATTTTCAGGTAGTTTTAGATCGCCTGGAAATGATTAAAGAAAATTTTATTTTTAAATCAAAAATAAGAAATATTAAAGAAACTAAACCTGAAGATTATATTGATAATCAACTAAAAAATGAGTTAGAGGAATGGGAAAATGAATTTGATTTTTTAAATTGGCTAAATAAACCTGGTTTTTTACCTGAGGAGAAGAAAGATTTTCTAGATTTGATAGCTAAGAAAAAATATACTGATTCAAGTGGAGTATCCCATAATTATCTTACAAAAAAAGAGCATGAAGCACTTAGCGTAAGAAAAGGAAATCTAACTGATGATGAAAGAAAAACTATACAAAGTCATATAATTGCAACAAAAACCTTATTAAGCAAACTGCCATTTCCTAAAAAATGGAAAAATGTACCTTTCTATGCATCCTCTCATCATGAATGGGTGAATGGAAAAGGATATCCTGATGGATTAAAGGGAGATGAAATTCCTTTACCAGCAAGAATTATGTGTATTGCAGATGTCTGGGATGCAGTAACTGCTCAGGATAGACCATACAAACCACCTACTCCAATTGACAAGGCATGTGAAATACTTAAAAGCGGTGCTAAATTTGGTGAATTTGATAAGGATGTTGTAGATTTATTTGTAGATAATAGACTATGGGAGAAAAAATAGTATGAATAAAATTTTGGTTAAAGCATTATGAACAATAAAAACAATGTCCGTGAGGCATTTCAAAAAATCCCATCAGTAGATGAAATTCTTTGTAAAATAAAAGACAAAGAAAGTATCCCTGATCATCTATTAAAAACAAAAGTCAGAGAATTATTAAATAACTTACGAGAAGATATACAGAATCAAAAAATCCCCAAAAATATCCCTAAGCATCTCTCTACAGAAGTAGAAAAAATTATAATTAGTAATAAAGCACCAAGTTTAAAAAGTGTGATAAATGGCACTGGAATCATCCTAAATACAGGCCTTGGAAGAGCTCCGATATCAAAAGATATTATTTTATCAGTAGCAGATAAAATTTACCCATATTCTAATTTAGAGGTAGATCAAAATACAAATAAAAGGAGCAACAGACTTGATCATATTGAGCCACTAATAAATAGCTTAGTTGGCAGTGAAAAATCATTAATGGTTAATAATAATGCAGCAGCTGTTATGATAATGCTTAACTCTCTTTGTAAAAATAGAAATGTAATAATTAGCAGAGGAGAGCAAGTAGAGATAGGTGGCTCATTTAGAATTCCAGATATTATTAAAAGCTCTGGTTGCAAAATGATTGAGGTTGGGACAACCAATAAAACAAAATTATCTGATTATGAAAATGCAATTGATAATAAAACATCTGCAATATTAGTTGTTCATACATCCAATTATAAAGTAGTTGGATTCACGGAAACAGTTGATTTTAAGCAATTAGCAACATTGTGTAAAGAAAGGGGTGTTCAGTTACTTTTTGATTTAGGAAGTGGCGCTATTTATAATTCAAAATCAGTAAATCTTCCTTTTGAACGACAGATAAATGATTATTTGAAGTTTGGCGCTGATATTGTGACTTATAGTGGAGATAAGTTGTTGGGTGGAATCCAAAGTGGAATAATTAGTGGAAATAGAAAATTAGTAGAAAAAATATATAAGAACCCAATGTATAGAACTCTTAGATGTGATAAATATAGAATTTCACTAATGGAAGAGATTCTTAGAACTTATAATTCAACTACCAAAATTAATTCTAATAATTTATCAATTAATCTATTTTTACGTTCAAGAGAAGAATTATCTCATCTTGCAGATAATATTCTAAGTAAAGTAAATAAAACACTAAAGAAAAAATATAATTTTAAAATTGTTAATACTAAAGTAGAAGCAGGGAGTGGATCTCTCCCAATAGAGAAAATTGAAAGTATAGCTATATCTATAGGTTCGCAGAATATATCTGCAAATAAAATTTCAAACACATTGAGAAGTTCAAACATCCCTGTATTTAACTATATAAATAATGACGTAGTTTATATTGATTTAAAAGCTATTCCAAATGATCAAATTAATGTGCTTATAAAACAACTTAATACATGTCTATAGATAATCAGATTGTAGTAGGGATGTCAGGTCATATTGACCATGGGAAAACAGCTCTTGTTAAGGCTTTGACAGGGAAAGATACTGACAGTCTAGATCAAGAGAAACAAAGAGGTATGACAATTGATATAGGCTTTGCATTCCTGGATAATCAAATTACAATAATAGATGTTCCAGGACATGAAAAATTTGTAAAAAATATGATGTCAGGATGTAGCGGAATTGATATTGCTATTTTGGTCATTGCTGCAGATGATGGTGTTATGCCACAGACTACCGAACATTTTGAAATATTAAAATTACTTAATATTAAATATGGTTTTATAGTGTTAAATAAGATTGATTTAGTAGAAAAAGAATGGCTTGATCTTGTAAAAAAAGATATTGAAGAATTAACAAAAGATAGTTTTATGTCAAATCCTAATATGATTGAAGCTTCAGCTATTAATGACATAGGCACAGAATTAATAAAAAACAAAATCATTGAGTTGTCAAAGGGAGTGCCTAGAAAAAAAGAATCTGGTTTATTTAGAATGCATATTGATAGAACATTTAGCAAAACAGGTTTTGGAACTATTGTTACTGGGACAATATCTTCTGGAGTTCTAAATACAGGCGATACAGTAGAGATTCTCCCATCTAAAAACCTTTCAAAAGTTAGAAATATCCAAACACATGGTAAAGATGTAAATAGAGCGATTGTAGGTGAAAGGGCTGCTATAAATCTAAATAATATTAGTTCTACAGATTTATCAAGGGGATATCATTTATCTGCTCCAAATTCATTTAATGAGGTTAGCTCTTATATAGCAGAAATATCATTAATTAATTCAGAAGAACAAAATATTAAAAATAATCAAAGAATTAGAATTCATCTAGGCACAAAAGAGGTCATGGGAAGAATTTCAATAATTAAAGAGTATACTGAGAATTCAATTAATAAAATAATGGCTCATATCAAGCTAGAGAATAAACTTGTGTTAGGGCTAGGAGATAGATTTATAATTCGACGTTATTCTCCTGTAGTTACAATTGGAGGTGGAATTGTTTTTGATAAATGCTATAATAAAAACTGGAAAGAAATAAAGAAAGTAGGACTAGATTTTATAGGTAAAAATTTATACAACAGAATATATCATATTATAAATAATATTTCTGTTTTATCTCCATTAGAATTATCTACAGTTCAATCTAGATTAAATATTTCTAAAGAAAATTTTGATGAAATATTAAATAATGATGATAGATATTTGGTAGTTAGTTATAACTCATTTTCATGGGTATTATCAAATGAAAAAATCATATCATTAAAAAATAAAATCAAAAGCATTCTTAATAATTTTCACTCTGAAAATCCAATGGTAGAGGGGTGTAATAAAAAAATATTATTTCAAAAAGCTAAAATTCATGAAAATTTATTAACATATTTACTTGAATCTCT
The DNA here is from genome assembly GCA_964532515.1 of uncultured bacterium. GTDB lineage: Bacteria > Fidelibacterota > Marinisomatia > SCGC-AAA003-L08 > D37C17 > TMED161. Next base: position 5,483 of record CAZHKH010000041.1, on the reverse strand, counting down.
ATCTAAGGAAAAAATAATAAAGAATAATTTAAATTATTGGTCGTTATTTGATTTTAATATTGGAATTAATAAAAAGGATTTACAATTCAAAGATATGATATCTAATCATATTAATAAGAATGATTTTATCGATATAAAAAATCATAAATTTTTTTTAGATAATGAAATTAATAAGGATGTTTTTTTTGGAATAATTAAGTTTTTAGAATCAGAGGGTGCAATAATTAAAATAAATCCCGATATAATCATTTCAATAGAAAAAATGAAATCTATAAAGGAATCAATGCAAGTTTTTTTAAAAAAAAATGATTCGATAGGTGTTCCTGAATTTAAAGAAATAAATAATCTAACTAGAAAGTTTGCCATTCCTGTTTTAGAATATTTAGATAAAATTAATTTTACATATCGATTAGGGAATAAAAGAAAATTGTCAAAGGATAAATATGAATAAGAATCAAAAAGGCACTCCTGTTATGAGGCAATTTTGGGAAATGAAAAGAAGTAATCCAGATTCTATTCTATTATTCAGGATGGGGGACTTTTATGAAACTTTTGAAGAAGATGCCAAGACAACATCTAAAATATTAGGAATAACTCTTACAAAAAGATCTAATGGAGCGGCATCAGATGTCCCTCTTGCTGGATTTCCATTTCATGCTTTAGATCAATATCTTCATAAATTATTAAAAAGTGGGCACAGGGTTGCAATTTGTGAACAAGTTGAGGACCCGAAAGATGCAAAAGGTATTGTCAAGAGAGAAGTTGTAGAGATTGCTTCTCCCGGGACATCTATATCTGAGAATTATTTAGATCAAGAAGAAAATAATTATTTAGCTTCGATTGTTTTTGATAGAAATAAGCTTGGAATATCAATTTTAGATTATTCAACTGGGGAATTTAAGGGAATCACAGTTCCAATAGATTCAATGGGCCAAATAATATCGCAGTATAATATTAAAGAACTAATAATATCTGAATCGCAACATGAAGCATTTCATCATATTATAAAAAAATATGATTTTTTAATTACAAAGGTTCCGAATTGGTATTTAGATATTAAAATTGCGAATGATTACTTAAAAGATCATTTTAATTTAATTTCATTAAAGGGATTTGGGATACAAAATGAACCCCTATTAATAAAGTCTGCGGCCTTTGCACTTGATTATGTAGATAAAAATTACTGCGGGAAGATAGAGCATATAATAAATTTTAAAAAAATTCAAGAAGAGAATATCATGATTCTTGATTCCTATACTATTAAGAATTTAGAATTATTTAAATCTATTTCAAGAGGTGATAAAAATGGAACCCTAATTAACTCAATAGATTCGACTAAAACATCATCTGGAAGTCGATTATTAAAAAAATGGATATTACACCCTTTGACAGATAAAAATAAGATTAATGATAGGTTATATAGAATTGAAGAGATGAATAATAATACTGAAGTAAGAGATTTTATTATTAAAGAATTAAATGAAACTTCAGATATTGAAAGAATTCTATCAAAGACATCTGCAAATAAATCTACTCCAAGAGATTTCATTTCAATGGCTAACACTCTTGAATCATTGAATGATATTAGTAAAAAAATCAGTAAAAATAAATTCAAGTATAATCATAAGCTCTTAAGCTCAAAACAAAATTTAAAATCTCTTATATCTTTAATTAATAAAACGATAATACAGGAACCTCCTTTAAATCATCTAAAGGGTTCCTTTATAAAAGATGGTGTTAATTCCAATTTAGATGAATATAGAAAAATATCAAAAAATGCAAAAGATTGGCTAGTTAATTATCAGGTAAAAATTCAAGAAAAAACTAAAATAAATAAAATTAAAATTGGCTACAATAGAGTTTTTGGATACTATATTGAAGTCACTAACCCTCATTTAGACAAAATTCCTGATAATTTTATAAGAAAACAAACTTTAACGAATGCAGAACGTTATTTTACTGAAGAGTTAAAAGATTATGAGGAGAAAATTTTATCAGCAGAAGAAAATATAGTTAAGATTGAGGTAGAGCTCTTTAATAAACTTAGAGATAAGTTATTAACACAGATAAAAGGCCTTCTTCATAATGCAATGATTTTATCACGACTTGATATTTCTTCATCACTATCAAAAGTTTCTCAAGATAAAAATTATATTAGGCCTAAAATCACTACTAATAATTCGATTGTTATTAAGAATTCTCGTCATCCAGTAATTGAAGATATACTTGGTTTTGAAGATGACTTTATCCCAAATGACATTAATGTTGATAATAATAAAAATCAAATATCTTTAATAACAGGGCCCAATATGTCAGGTAAAAGCACATACTTAAGGCAAATTGGAATTATTATTATATTAGCTCAATCAGGGTGCTATGTCCCTTGTGAAAATGCAAAAATTTCAATAATAGATAGATTGTTTACTAGGGTTGGTGCATCCGATAATTTAGCTGGGGGAGAATCTACATTTTTAGTTGAAATGAATGAAACTGCAAACATATTGAATAATTTAACAAGTAGAAGTCTCATTCTATTAGATGAGATAGGTCGAGGGACCTCTACATATGATGGACTATCAATTGCATGGGCGATAACAGAATTTTTACATAATTCAAAATATTCACCAATAACACTATTTGCAACTCATTATCATGAGCTAATTGAATTAGTTGATAATTTGAAAAATGCTAAAAACTATAGTGTTATGGTAAAAGAAGATCATGGTAATGTTGTATTTCTAAGAAAAATAATTAAGGGTGGAACAGATAAAAGTTATGGTATCCATGTCGCTCAGATGGCAGGTATCCCTAAACAAGTTATATCAAGGTCTGATAAGATATTAAGATCGTTGTCAAATGAAAAAAAAACTATTGATTTTAATAGTGAAGATCAGTTAATTCAAGAAGGTCACACAGATATATATGTAAAATTTTTAGATAAAATAAAATCTATTGATCCTAATAAAATAAGCCCTCTTGAAGGATTAATGATATTAAATGAGATTATTGATGAAGCAAATGATATTTAATAATTTTTTATTATATATAATTTTATTTTCATTTTTATTTACAGCTGAATATAGTGATTTTGGATTAGAAATTTTTTCTTTTTCAGGAGATGCGCAAATACATTCATTGGGTGGATCCCCTTATAATAAGTCGATGTCATTAAATAATATTTATTCATTAAATAATTTCCATCAAAAGGGAAAACTTTCTTTTTCATATGCACAATACTACTCTGGAATTCTCGAATATTTTCTAAGCTCTTATATAATTAAAAATTATAAAAAATCATCTTTAGGAATTTCATTTTTACATAAAAAAATTGAAAATATCCCAAATACTCAAAATGCTTGGGATGACCTTGGAGAAATAATTTCACAAGATCAGATAGATTATGGGGAGATAGATTATTATGATGATCAGCAAATTTCTATTTTATTAATATATTCATTATCATCAAAAATTGGAAATATTGGATTTAAAATAAAGCCTGTATATACATCTATTTTAGATTACAATGCCCTTGGTGTATCCTTTGATATTGGAATAAACAAAAAAATAAGTAATAATTATGATATGGGAATCTTAATAAAGAATTTATATTCACTGAATTATTGGAATACAGGTAGCATGTCTTCACTTTATCCTAAGGTACATATTTCAAACTCATTTAATTATAAAAAAATATTACTATTAAATGAAATTTCTTCATCAATATATATCAAGGAATCTAATTTTGATTTTAATATTAAATTTGGTGTAGAGGCTCCAGTTTCTAATAAATTAAAAATAAGAGTTGGGTATTCAAATGAACAATCTTTTAGTGGTGGCTTTGGCTTTGATCATAATGATATATCTTATTCGTATAGCTATAGTCCTAACTTTCATGATATTATACTTGGACATAACCATCAGTTTAGCATATTATTAGACCTCTCTAGAATAAAATTATAAAAGGATAGAACTTATATGTTAATGAGCATGACAGGCTTTGGAAAAAGAGAGATTGAAAATTCCGATATAAATATTTCGGTTGAGATTAAATCTATTAATAGTAGATATCTTGAAGTTAATCATAAAATTCCCAGATTATTTTCAGAAGATGAAGATGCAATATTAGGTTTAGTTAGAAAAAAATTATTAAGAGGAAAAATTATTTTAAATATTAGCTACACATTATTAAATGATAATTTCAACCAAATTAAATTAAATAAGACAAAGGTAGATGAATATATAAATATTGCAACTGCCTTATCTTCAATTGATAATATTGATAAAAAGCTTTCTGTCGAAAAATTACTTTCGCTTCCAGATGTAATATCCTCAAGTACAGCATCATCAAATATTGCTTATAAACGGATATTATCAAAATCTGTTAATGATGCAATTGATGATCTAATAAAAATGAGATTTCAAGAAGGAAACAACCTATCTAAAGATATCCAGTTTAGATTGAAAAAAATTAAAAAAGACCTAGCTTTAATCGTAAAAATTTCCGAACGTACACAGAAGGAAATATTGAAAAACTATAGAAAGAAAATTAAATTATTATTTGATAATAATGATAAAATTATTTTAGATGATAATAGACTTTTACAAGAGATTGTAATTTTCATGGAAAAGAAAGATATTCATGAAGAGATTACAAGGTTGCAAAGTCATATTGATTTATTTCTTGATTGTATAGTAAAAGGTAAAAATGAAAAAGGTAAAAGAATGGCATTTTTACTGCAAGAATTTCTTAGAGAGATAAATACCATTGGATCAAAAACAGATAATATAAAGACTAGTCATTTGGTAGTAAATATAAAAACAGAAATTGAAAAAATAAGAGAACAGGTACAAAATATATTATGAAACAAGGAAAGTTAATTGTTTTATCTGCTCCATCTGGAACCGGTAAAACAACGATATGTAAAGAGCTGTTAAAAAGAAATAAAGATTGGTTATTTTCCGTATCTGTCACTACAAGAGAAGAGAGAGATGGAGAAATTCCTGATAAGGATTATATTTTTATAACAAATGAAAAATTTGATCATTTAATTAAATTTGGAGATCTTCTTGAATATGAATGGGTTCATGGAAACAGGTATGGCACTCCAATGGCTCCTCTTGAAAATGCGATTGATAATGGAAAAATAATGTTATTAGATATAGATGTTAAGGGCAGTTGTACTCTTATGGATGAATTTGAAGGTGATGTAATTTCAATCTTCATTGAACCTCCTGGAGAGGATTTAAATGAGCAAATTGAATCAGTTCAAGAAAGATTGAAGGATAGAGGTCAAGACTCTGAGACATTAATTAAACAAAGGACAAAAAGGTTACAATTAGAAATAGAGTATAAAGATAAGTTTCATTTCCACTTTATTAATGATAATTTAGAAGAAACAACCAATGAAATTGAAAAAACTATTAGGAGAAAAATAAAATGAATATAGATGAAATTCCTATCTGTGTATTATTTACAGACAATG
>CAZHKH010000040.1:0-12321 GCA_964532515.1 uncultured bacterium | reverse complement strand
GATCTAGATGGATATTCTCTTAGTGGAATACAATTAAATGGAGATTCTTCAACACTACAAGATTTAGAGTCTATTATTAATAGAATAAAAGAGGGCAATGCTGATGTTCTAGAGGTTACTGTAGAATAATATGAAAATAAAATTAATTATATTACTTTTTATTACTTCATTATTTTCAGCATCTAGCCTTGCAGTTGTTTCGAAGACTAAAGGGAATGTAAAGCATAAAAAGAAAACAGAAAAGCAGCTTGGTGCGGCTAAAATTGGCATGGAACTTTATAATAATGACTATCTCCAAACTGGTCAAAATGGATTTGCTAAATATGTTTATTTAGATGATGGTACGCAAATAAAAGTTCATAATAATTCTGAAGTTTATATTAGAGGTGAAGTTGAAAGAAGGTCTATAATAAAGCAATTGAAGGTTGATGAAGGGACCGTAAAATTTGATGTAAAAAAACAATCTATTGATGAATTTACGGTTATAACACCTACATCTGTAGCTTCTGTCAAAGGCACATCATTTTGGATTGACTGCAATGGAGAAAATGGCGATCAATTTTTTGGAGAATCTGGTTCTGTTGTTATAAGAAATAGAGAGTCTGGAGAAAAAAGAGAATTAACAAAAAATAAAGTTGCAAACTCCTTGCCTGATGGTACATTAAAAGTGAGAGAGATTACCCCTAAAGAATTAGAAATGCTTGAAAAAAGAGAATCTGATGCTGGGGAATCAGAAAATAATCAAGAAGATAATCAGTCAAACTCTTCATCAGAAGATAATCAAGATGAAATTAAAATTGAGCTTCAAGATGCTTCTGGTAATCAAAAGAGTATTACTATAAAAGTACAATAAATTTATTATCTTTTTAGCATACATATAATGATAAAAAAAATCATACCTATTGTTTTTCTTCTGTCACTGCTAGCAAGCCAAACAATTATTCATAATCCTATATATACTCTTGAACCAGGAAAAGCTTTTAATGTTGAGGCATCAATGATTGGATATTTAGGTTCACAATCTGATGTAACTGCAACTTTATTTTATAGATCGTATGGACAAGAAACATTCTTTAATGATAAAATGGTTTATTTAAATGGGCAATATAAATTTTCTGTTCCAGCTTCATTTGTTAAAGGGTCAATAGAATATTATATTATTTTAGAAATAAAAGATGGTGGCGTTTATGGATTCCCAGCAAATGACCCAGAAGAAAATCCTATTTTAGTTGAATCTAAAAATTCTAATTATTCATTTAATACATCGTCTGGGGTATTAATACCTAAGTATGAAATTTTATCTCCTGAGCCAAATCATAATATTTTATTTGAAGAGCTATTAATATCATTATCCTACTTTAAAATGGATGATATTGATCATGGCTCAACAAAGATATATATTAATAATATAGATTATACTGATTTAGCAAATATTAAATCTAGCCATATGATTTTAATTCCGGAGAAGCCTCTTTCAATTGGTGAATATGAAATTAAGATAATATTTAAAAATAAAGCGGGAATAGATTACAAACCTATTCTTTGGACATTTAATATTATTTCAGAGAAATGGTCTCAAGATGAAAAAGTAGTTTTATCCCAGAATGGAAATATAGAGGGTAATTACAATAACACATCTAGTGATGATATCCTTCTTCAGATCGGACAAGTGACAGGGAACTATAATGTAGACTTAGACTGGCTTAAATTTAAATCTGATTTTTTGATTTCCTCATTGGAAGATATTAATGAACAGACAAAGAATAGATTATCACTTAATTTTAAGACAGCATACTTTAATATTAAACTTGGAGATTCTTATCCCTCTTTCAGTGAGTATTCTATTAATGGGAATAGAATGAGAGGTGTAAATATTAACTATAAAAATAGCAGATTTGATATCAATTTTCTATCTGGAAGCTTAGTTAGAGAGACACAAGGGATCTCTAGTGATGGAGCGATGCTGTTATTAGAAAATCAGTTACCAGTATTTCAATCCAGTGGCTTTTTAGATGGAGAGAATATTGGAATAATTGATGTTTCAAGGAATAATTATACATTTGATCAAGGTCTATTTGGAATTAATCTATCATACAATACTAGTGAAAAATTTAGATTTAAATTTGAACTATTAAAAATAAAAGATAAAATTCAATCCGTCGATCAAATTGTTGATAACTCGATTTTATTTTTACCTGCTAACATGGTTGAGCATCTTTACTCTGACCTGTTTGTAGATTATAATGGGAATGAATCGTTTGATGAGGATGAATATTTAGGAAATTTAAATGCAGTAGATCATGATGTGGTGGGATCTACCTCATGGGATGATGCAAATAATTTATCTAATATCAATGTAGACAATTTTTTATCCTACACTCTTAATTTGGTTAATGTTGGAACATTCAATGAAGAACCATTTATAGATCTCAATGATGATGGGATATGGAGTGATGGAGAATACTTTGATGATATCAATCAAGATGGACAGTGGAACAATGATGTTGATTATGATATATTACAATATCAGTGGAAAATCAGTGTTTATCAAGAGAAACTTCAAGCCGTCATAAATGATTTTATTTTAGATGAGACATCTTTACATACCAATGAGGATGGTCTTCAAGATTGGAGCGATTGTACTTACAATAATTGTTTTGGAGATTATGAAATAAATATTTTAGATGATCAGTGGGAAGGCGTAAAACCACAGGATAATATTGTAATAGCATCAGATTTTATTCATAATCTAGATGGTGGATCCTTAAAGATAAATTATGGATTTGGTTTTTCTATGCTTAATCAGAATATTTGGAACCCTAGTTTAACATATGAAAGCCTTGATCAAATGGGCGCAGAGACAGAAGCTGACTCAACAGATGGCTTGTTTAATGGAGCTCCCATTCCAGATGCCGCGAATAATTTAGACAACTTTGAAAATTTTTTTCAGACAGGGACCTCTCAGGTGCCAATCATTCCAATTGATAAGACAGATGGAATCACAATTAAGGATTTTTTAACGCTACCATCAGTTGCTGTTTATTTTGATGTATCACAAAAATATTTTGGTCATAGAATAAATTGGGGCTTTAAGCAAGTAGGCCCTGAGTACAACACATTGGGAAATCCATACCTCCAAACAGATATCAGAGAGCAATATTTTTCTGATAGGGCATATTTTTTAGATAACAAATTAAATGTGTTTTTTAAATGGAAAAGAACTGAGGATGGTATCAGTATTGTCGAGGATAATGGCCAGACAGACAAGTATGACTTTAATTTTGGATTTTACCCTGGAGCTAATCTACCGACCTATAATCTTTCTGTTGGGATTTATAATAGAACGAATGGAATCGATCCGCTTTACAATCCAGTATTAGTAGTTACGGATGATATTGATGGGGATGGCCTTGTTGATAGTTTAACTTGTGAATATGCTTTAGTCTATGATTATATCTGTGATGAAGATGAGTGGGCATTACAAGAAGAGACAAATGGTGAATATGGAGTTATTGAAGAGCATGATGTCCTATCAACTCAATTATACCAACCAGAAAAAACAAGAGTTGGTCAATTTAGTTTATCTATCAACTCAACATTAGATTATATATACAAGCATAGAGTTAATTTGAATGTTTACTACTCTAATAAAAAAGATCTAGTTGATATTGATAAATATTTAGTTTTAAATAGCGATTACTATTCTCCAAGATCGATGACTCAATCATACTACTTAGGTATTACAACATTGATTTCAGAGAGGTTGGAATCATCGCTCTCGCTAAACTATAACTACTATGATTATGGATACGCCACAGAGGATCATCCTGAATACTTTCAGTTTCAAAGAATTTTTGGAATGAATCTAGGTTGCGTTTACAATACACACTCATTTTTAGGTAAAATAGACCCTGGTATCAACTTGTCTATCGGTAAGGGAAATACAGAATTTTCTCAGCTGAGTTTTAAGGTAGGAAGCCACTTCCAGATTATAGAGAATCTATATTTCAATTTAAATATGAATTATAAACTAAAGATTATTGATACAGATACATTCTACAATAATTATTCTATGTTAATAGATTTAAAGTATAAATTTTAAATGTCATATAAAAATATTAAAGAATACATTCCCATTTTTCTAATCTTCATCGGTTCTGTTGCCTTTACATTCATTTTGCATCTTTCAGGTTCATTCAGTTATTTAGAGATGAAACTATATGATTTTAGATTTAGTCTTAGAGGGGCAATCTCTGGATCATTATTGTATAACCAAGAGGTTAAGCTCCCATCTCCAGAAGATTATATAGATTCAAATAATAATAAGATGTGGGATATTAACGAAGAATTTGATGACTATAACCAGAATGGGGTGTGGGATGATGGCTTAGATGTTGTATTAGTTGAGATAGATGATGAAAGCTATGAATATTTGAATGAACCAAGGCCATACAGTCGATCGGTATGGGCAAAAGCTGTGAGAAATCTATCTAAAGCTGGAGCCAAAGTTATCACAGTTGATATTGAATTTGATAAGCCTGATCATCAAATTGAGAACTTAAAGAATTTTTTAAATAAAGATGATCTTAATAAAATTAATTTTATTGATGGGGATATTGATTTGCTTGAGGCGATACGATTTGCCAAAACAAATGGGACAGAAGTTATTTTAGCAAGTAAGGTCGCGTATGACAAAGATAGAAATCCTAGCACATACAGAGTTGTACCACACCCTAGAATTATTGAATCTGATCAAACTCCATATATAGCTCAAGTTGATATAGGAAAAGATATTGATGGAATTCAAAGAATGTATCCAATATTCAATAAGGTTAATCTAGCAGATACTAATTTCTATTATTCTTTGGCAGTATCTTCTGTATTGAGATTTAAAGATATAAAAGAAGATCAAAAACCAATAATAGATAAAATTAATTATTCAATTAATGTGGGAGATGGAATTGATATTCCGGTATATGGGAAACAACAATATTTTTTAATTAATTATTATGGTCCTAGGTCACATTCTTTTAAAACATTCAGAAAGTATCCTCTTGTAAATATTTTAGATACTAGAAACTATTTAATTGGGAATTTAGATTCTGCGTATTGTTATGATAGTTTTATGGAAGAGCCTGACTTTACCTATACAAGCAGAGCTGCTTGTGAAGATCAAGAAGATTATCAATGGACTACAGATTATGATTCTGATTGGATGGATATGTATATCAATCCAGCTCATGAATTATATTTTGTAATGAAAGATAAAAATCCATTTAAGGATAAAATTGTATATATTGGCACTTCTCTTGCAGAGGATCATGATTTTAAAGATACCCCATTTTTAAACTATCAAGATGGTAAGTTCCCGATGCCTGGAGTAGAGGTCCACGCCAATGCAACGCAACAAATATTAGATGAGAACTATATATCTTATCCAATGGGGAAACTAACTAAGGAGTCTGATTATTATATTTCACATTTATTGATAATTGCTATGCTAACACTGTTAACTCTGTTGGTTGTCACAAGACTTGAGCCATTCTCTGGTTTCTTATTTATTGCAGTTGAGCTAATTCTATGGTTTTCGTATTCGATAGGATTGTTTTTTAATGATTATATCTGGATTATTAAAATGCTTTATAATTCTATGGCAACGTCTCCCTGGGCAATTAATATGCCAGGGTTTCATGAATCTGCTATTGTTCCGGTAATTTTCCCAGCCGCTTCTATCTTGGTACCATATGGAATTAATCTATCATACAAATTAATTGTTGAGAGTAATAATAAGCGATTTTTAAAAGAGTCTTTTGGTGCATATATATCACCAGATTTAATTGATCAAATGTTTGATGAAAAGCAAGAACCTAAATTGGGTGGAGATCCAGGATACCATACAATGATGTTCTCAGATATAGCAAGTTTTTCTACTTTTTCTGAAAAATTAGAAGCAGAATCATTGCTTAATTTGCTGAATGAATATTTAACTGCAATGACAAACATACTTATCAGCAACAAAGGAACATTAGATAAATATATTGGTGATGCTATTGTCGCATTTTATGGAGCCCCAATTGAGATTAAGGACCATGAGTATTTAGCATGCAAGACGGCACTAAGTATGGATAAAAAGTTAGAGGAATTAAGAGGAAAATGGAAAAACGAGGGAGAGAGGTGGCCTGAAATTGTACATAATATGCAACATAGAATAGGTATAAATGCAGGTAAGATAGTTGTGGGAAATATGGGATCTGAAATGAAGTTAAATTATACGATGACAGGAGATCAGGTAAATTTAACAGCTAGATTAGAATCAAGTGCTAAGCAATTGGGTATTACTATCCAGGTAGGTGAAAATATATATGAGAAAGTTAAAGATAGGTTTATTTTTAGAGATTTAGGAAAAGTTATTGTTGTTGGAAGAAATCAGTCTCTGAATGTCTATGAATTAATATCTAATGTAGATGAGCAAGATGAGAATATCACAACCCTTTTAGATTTATTTCATAAAGGACTAGATTTTTATCATAAACAAGATTGGGATAACGCAATAAAGTCTTTTGAGGAGTCAGATAAATATGAAGAGAAATATACGGGGAGAAAGACAAATCCAAGCCAGGTTTTTATTAAAAGAAGTGAGCAATTCAAAAAAAATCCTCCCGAAAAAGATTGGGATGGAACATACGCATTGGATTCCAAATAATGTCTAAAAATTCTCGTGGAACAATATTATGGGCAGATGATGAAATTGATTTTCTAAGATCACACATACTCTACCTCGAAGAAAAGGGTTATACGGTTTTACCTGCAAACTCAGGCGAGGATGCCTTTGATATTTTTGGAAAAGAGTCCATCGATTTAATTTTACTAGATGAGATGATGACGGGAATGGATGGGATAGAAACTTTAAAAAGGATTAAAAAAATTCAACCTGAAATCCCAATTGTTATGATTACAAAAAATGAAGAAGAATGGCTTATGGAAGAAGCTATTGCATCACAAATTTCTAATTATCTTATAAAGCCAGTTAATCCAACTCAAATATTTATTGCATGCAAAAACATACTTGAGAAAGTTGAAATAAGAAATGAGCATATTTCAAAAAACTTTTTATCAAATTATCAGGATTTTAATCAAAAAATTCAAAATGCAGAAAATTTAAAAGATTGGTTTAGCATTCATAATGATCTATGTGAATGGACAGTGCAATTTGACAAGCTAGATGATATCAATTTGAATAATTTACTTGATGAACAATCTCAAACTGCAGATAAAGCATTTAATCAGTTTATATCAAAGGAATATAAAAATTTAATTTCTAATGAAGAATCAAAGAAATTATTTACACCTTACACAATAAAAAATAATTTAATAGATGACTTAAGAAAAGGTGAAAAAGGAGTCTTGATTATAATGGATTGCCTTAGATCTGATCAGTGGAAATCAATGTCAAGTAGCCTCTTTTCAGATTTCAAGATAGATACAAGATACCAGAGCTCTATAATCCCATCTACTACATTCTATTCTAGAAATGCTATATTTAGTGGGCTTTTTCCAATTGATTTATATAAACAGAATACAAAGATATATAATAAAATGATTGAGGATGAAAGTAATTATAATAAGTTTGAGCATGATTTACTGAAGAACCAATTAAATAGATATGATTTAGATAGGGTCTCCAATAATTATATAAAAATTTCAAGTTATGAATATGGAAAATCACTTTCAAAAAATATCAAAAATTTTAAAAATATTGACTTGTTGTGTATGGTTGTAAACTTTATTGATATTTTAGCGCACTCCAGATCAGAGTCTGGCGTTTTAAAAGAGGTACTAACAGATGAAGCTTCATATAGGGACATTATACATTCTTGGATTGAAAATTCATGGTTTAGAGATGTTCTAAATGAGATAAGAAAATGGAATAGAAAAGTAATAGTTACAAGTGATCATGGAAGTATAATGGCAAAAAAACCAATTAGGCTAAAAGCATATAAAAATGTTTCTTCTGGAGTACGATATAAATCAGGAAAAAATATAAAGGTTAAAGATAAGTATGCACTAAGGATTGAAGACCCAACCGAATATAAATTGCCAAGTTTTGAAATGAATGAAAATTACTTAATTGCATGCGATAATAATTATTTTGTATTTCCTAATAACTATAACCAATATGTAAAAAGATATAACAATACATTCCAGCATGGAGGCATTTCTATGAATGAGCTTATTGTCCCTGTTGCGACATTGGACCCTAAGTAGTGTTTCCAATTAATAAAATAACAGCTAGTGCTGAAGAAACAAGTATCTATGCAAAATCATTAGCTGCAGCTTTCAAGCCGGGGTCTATCTATGGTTTTAGAGGTGACCTCGCTTCAGGAAAAACAACATTTATTAAGGGCATACTATCGGGAATAGGGTTTAAGGGTATGGTTAATTCTCCAACATTTACACTAATAAATGAGTATCAAGCAAATGACAAGGTTATTCATATTGATTGCTATAGAGAGAAGAGTATAGATAGGTGGATTCAACTTGGAATCACTGAATATTTCAATTCAAATTCAATAATACTAATTGAATGGCCTGAGGTAATTGATACTATCCTACCTAAAGATGTAGTATATATAAATTTTGAGAATATGGATGTTAATAAAAGAAGGATTTTTTCAGTTTGAATTTCATATCTATAGATTCTATTACAGAGAAACCAAACATCTCACTATTTATTGATAATAAGTATATAGATTGCTATAATAATTGTAGTAGCTCATCATATATCCCAGATGGACTTAATTCTCTGCTAAGAGATAACTCTCTAGATATTAAATTGCTCGATTATATTGCGGTGACTATCGGGCCAGGATCCTATACAGGAATCAGAGTTGGGCTTAGTATAGCTCAAGGAATAGCATTTTCATTATCAATACCCTTGGTTCCTATAAACACAATGAATTTTTTGCATTCAGCAACAAAAGCTACAAATAATAAAGAGCTCATTATAGGGTTTCCAGCTTACGATAATAATATATTCTATTTTAATATCAAGGATGGAGAGTTAGGTTCTGGGAAATTAAAAAATATTAATTCATTCAAGGGGAAAAGTATTTTTGGTATTCAACTAGATAAATACAAAGATATCATTGATTATAATGAAATAAATTTTTCATCGAGGCTGTTAGGAGATTATTCAATAGAAAATTATGGTTCATTGCACACAGAAGACATGTCTTCAATATCTCCAGTTTATCTAGATAAATTCAGCGTAGAGAAAAGGACACAGAGCAATGATTAATATTTTTACCAATAAACATATTGATCAGGTTCTTGAAATTGAAAAAATAAATTTTTCACATCCATGGGATACAGATCAATTTTATAGTTACTGTATGCAGCCAATGAAATTTTTAAGCTATGTTTATTTTAAATCATCAAAAGTGATTGGCTATTTAATGTCTGAAACGATTATTGATGAAGTGCATATACATAATATCGCTGTAGAAAAAAAATATCAAAATAATAAGGTA
This sequence comes from uncultured bacterium, assembly GCA_964532515.1. Lineage (GTDB taxonomy): Bacteria > Fidelibacterota > Marinisomatia > SCGC-AAA003-L08 > D37C17 > TMED161. The sequence continues at coordinate 2,791 of CAZHKH010000040.1, read as the reverse complement.
GGGCTTAAATTAATTAAGCATTTAATAGAGCAAAGTAAGCTTTTAAATAAGAGCAAGATTTGTTTAGAGGTAAGCAATACAAATATCTCTGCATTGAAAGTTTATTGTAATCTAGGATTTAAAAAGGTTGGAGAAAGAAAGGGGTATTATGAAGATAATACAGATGCAATTTTAATGGATTTGGTTTTATAATATGGCTGAATGGTTTAGAAGAAAAACAGAAAAAATAAATACCACTTTAAAGAAAGATATTAAAGAAGGTGCCTGGATTAAGTGTTCAAGTTGTGGGAATGTCCTCTCAAAAAAAATTCTAAAAGAGAAATTTAACTGCTGTACTTCTTGCAATTTTCACTTCAAAATGGATTCTGCAGAGTATTTAAATCTTCTTCTTGATGAGTCTATAGAACTGTGGAGTGAAATAAAGTCTCAAGATCCTTTGAATTTTGTTGCTTCTAAGTCATATAAAGAACAGTTAGAAAAATATGATAAAGAATCTAATAAGGGGGATGCCGTTCGAGTATTCTCAGGAAAAATCAATTCTGAAAAGGTAGTGCTATGCATAATGGACTTTTCTTTTATTGGTGGAAGCATGGGGTCTGTTGTTGGAGAAAAAATATCAAGAGGAATTACGCTATCTCAAGATGAATCAATCCCATTGATTATTATTTGTTCATCAGGTGGAGCCAGAATGCAGGAAGGGGCAATCAGCTTAATGCAATTAGCTAAAATTTGCTCGAAGCTATCTGAATTCTCATCAAAAACAAATTTTTTAATTACTATCTTAACAGATCCAACAATGGGTGGAACAACAGCTAGCTACGCGATGCTTGGTGATATTATTATTGCTGAACCAAATGCTCTCATTGGATTTGCGGGGCAAAGGGTAATTAAACAGACTATTGGAGAAGATTTACCCGAGGGATTCCAAAGAGCTGAATTTCTTAAGAAGCATGGATTTATTGATGAAATAATATCTAGAGATAAAATGAAAGAAACATTATTTAATTTAATTAAGTTTTTTAAAAGACAAGAGGAAAACCAATTAGATGAAGCATGATAAAATAATGATAATTGACTATGGCTCCCAGTATACTCAGCTAATCACTAGAAGAGTGAGAGAATTAAATGTGTATGCAGAGATATTTCCATATGATGTAACCAAGGAACAGATTAGTTTATTCTCCCCTAAATCAATTATTTTATCAGGTGGCCCCTCCAGCGTGTACGATGAAGATGCATATATACTATCAGATGACATACTAAATGCAAATCTTCCTATTTTAGGCATATGCTATGGCTTGCAATTATTAAGTCACAACTTAGGAGGTAGAATAGCATCCAAGGATAGAGGTGAATATGGTCTTTCTAAAGTAAATTTTGACAATAATAATGAAATATTTAGCGGTCTATCTCAGTCTTCAAATGTCTGGATGAGCCATGGAGATGAGGTGGATTCTGTGGGCAACGATTGGGATACAATTGCAGAATCAGATAATGGAATAATTGCTGCCTTGCAATATAAAAAGAAGCCATTCTATGGTGTTCAATTCCATCCTGAGGTTATACATACTGAAGAAGGGGAAAAAATTATATCAAACTATCTATTCAAAATTTCAGGGTGTAAGCCAAGCTGGACTTCAAGTAATTTTGTTTCTGAATCGATAAAATTAATAAGGGATAAGGTTGGTGATAAAAAGAGTGTGGTCTGTGGTCTTAGTGGAGGAGTTGATTCCTCTGTCATGGCAACTCTAATGCATAGAGCAATAGGAGATAGGTCAAATTGTATATTTATTGATCATGGACTATTAAGAAAAGATGAGGCTGATGAGGTGATGGGCTCTCTTAAGGATGGTTTGAATTTAAATATTACTAAAATTAACGCTAAAAATAATTTCCTTAAAAAATTGAAAAATATATCTGATCCTGAGAAAAAGAGAAAGATTATAGGTGAACAGTTTATTAGATCATTTGAAGATACAACGAAAAACATGAGAGACATATCATTTCTTGCTCAGGGGACACTATACCCGGATGTCATAGAATCAGGTGGAAGTAAATTAGGTCCTGCAGTTACAATTAAATCTCATCAAAATGTTGGAGGTCTGCCTGAGGATATGGAATTTCAGTTAATTGAACCAATTAGTGATTTGTTTAAGGATGAAGTTCGGGCTGTAGGAAGAGAGCTTGGTTTGCCTGATTTTATTTTAAATAGGCATCCTTTCCCTGGCCCTGGTTTAGCTGTTAGAATAATTGGGAAAATAACAAAAGAAAGAATATTTATGCTACAGGAAACAGATGAAATATTTTTAAATATTCTTCATAAATATGGGGAGTATGATAAAATATGGCAAGCTTTTGCTGTTCTAATACCAACAAAAACTGTAGGAGTAATGGGCGATGGTCGAACATATGAAAATCTTATTTCTCTTCGTGCCGTAACTAGTATAGATGGGATGACAGCTGATTGGTATAAAGTGCCGTATGAGATATTAGCTGAATGTTCGACTGAAATAATAAATAAGGTTAAGGGAATTAACCGTGTAGTTTATGATATTACATCAAAACCTCCTGGAACTATAGAATGGGAATGACTATTTTATTAAAGATAAAGATGATAAATTAATAATATTATGTGTGGAATTATTGGATACTTAGGGAATAGAGAAGCCAAAAATGTGTTAATACATGGTCTTAAGCGTTTAGAGTATCGAGGTTATGATTCTGCGGGAATTGCTACCATGGAATCTTCTAAGCTGCTTATTTCTAAAACTTCTGGAAAAGTGGATGATTT
>CAZHKH010000039.1:10748-12373 GCA_964532515.1 uncultured bacterium | reverse complement strand
ATTATCTTAAAGTGGGAGGCCCAGTATAGTGATCGAGAAAATTTTACAGAAAGCTAACCAAAGAGAATTTTATTTTACATCAGAATCTGTAACGGAAGGACACCCAGACAAAGTATGTGATTGCATATCTGATGGAGTGGTTGATGCAATATTATCTTTAGACTCTGAGGCTAGGGTCGCATGTGAAACAATGGCATCAGCAGAAAAAATAATTATTTCTGGAGAAATAAGTACTAAACTAGATCTTGACGAACAATTTTATGTTAATATAGCTAGAAAAGTTTTAAATGGCATTGGATATTCAAATGATAATGTAGGCATGAATGGGAATTCTGTTGATGTTGAAATAAATATTGTGAAGCAAAGCTCAGATATTGCTAGAGGTCTTAGTCAAGCAAATAAAACGAATCAAGGTGCTGGTGATCAAGGTTTAATGTTTGGATTTGCATGCAATGAAACCGATCAATTAATGCCACTTCCAATTCAAATTTCTCATGAACTTGCTAAACAATTAGCTGACGTAAGAAAATCAAATCAGCTAGATTTTTTAAGGCCAGATGGAAAAACACAGGTAACGATAAAGTATGATGGTTTTAAACCTGTAGAAATATCAAAGATTGTAATTGCTACTCAGCATGATGATCTGCTTAATAGATTTTCCAAAAGTATCACAAAAGAGCAAAATTATATAAAAAAATGTTTAGTTGATCAAGTCATTAACCCTATAATTTCAAATTATGATATTGATTTTACCAATAATATTATAGTAAATGGAACAGGAAGATTTGTAAAGGGAGGCCCAGGTGCTGATACTGGCTTAACAGGAAGAAAAATCATTGTTGATACTTATGGTGGTTATGCTAGACACGGAGGAGGAGCTTTTTCAGGCAAAGATCCAAGTAAAGTGGATAGATCTGCAGCGTATATGGCTAGATATGTTTCTAGGCAAATTGTTCTATCTGGATTAGCTGATAGATGTGAGCTTCAACTAGCTTATTCTATTGGTATTGCGGAACCTGTATCAATATTTGTTGATACTTTTGGTACAGGAAAAATTGATGATGATAGAATAACAGATTTAATTTGTAAACACTTTGATTTTAAACCATTTAGTATTATTAATCATCTAAACTTAAAGCAGCCAATCTATGGAAACCTTGGAGCATATGGACATCTAGGGAGAGAGGGACTCCCATGGGAGACAGATGAGATTGATAGTGAATTTTCAAGCAGCGTAAAGGACAACTTATTATGGAAGATAGTTTGACAAATACAAAAGATTATAAAGTTGCTGATATTAAATTAGCAGATTTTGGAAGGAAAGAAATATTTTTGGCTGAAAAGGAAATGCCGGGATTAATGGAACTCCGCAAAAAATATGGTAAAGAAAAGCCATTAAAAGGAGCAAAAATTTCTGGATGCATTCACATGACAATTCAATCTGCTGTTTTAATCGAAACTCTTATTGAACTTGGTGCTAATGTTCGATGGTCATCATGTAATATTTATTCAACACAAGATCACGCAGCTGCTGCAATAGCAGAGGCTGGTTACGCTGTTTTTGCATGGAAAGGTGAAACAGAAGAAGAATACAATTGGTGCATTCGAAAGACTCTTGAGTTTGA
>CAZHKH010000039.1:9536-10738 GCA_964532515.1 uncultured bacterium | reverse complement strand
GAGTTTGAAGATGGCTCTGGCCCTGACATCCTGATTGATGATGGGGGAGATCTGACTCAAATCTTATTAGAAGAATATCCTCATTTTGTTGATGCAGTCAAGGGTGTCTCTGAAGAGACTACAACTGGAGTACATCGATTGAAGTTACTAGATAAAAAGAATATGCTCCCATTCCCAGCAGTAAACGTTAATGATTCAGTTACTAAATCAAAGTTTGATAATAAATATGGGTGCAGAGAATCATTAGCAGATGGAATAAAAAGAGCAACTGATATTATGATAGCTGGGAAAAAAGTAGTTGTCTGTGGATTTGGTGATGTTGGAAAGGGTTGTGCGCAATCTATGGCTGGATATGGAGCTCAGGTTTTTATAACAGAAATTGACCCTATCTGCGCTCTTCAAGCTTCTATGGAAGGATATAAAGTAGTAACCATGGAGGATGCCTGTCAGTATGGTGATATTTTTGTAACATCAACAGGCAATAGAGATGTTGTTATGGGACATCATATGGAGAAGATGAAAGATAATGCAATTTTGTGTAATATTGGTCATTTTGATAATGAAATAGATGTTGCTTATCTTGAATCAAATAAAAAGATTAAAGAAAAGAATATTAAACCTCAAGTTGATTCTTTCGAATTTGAAGATGGCCATTCTATTATTCTTTTATCTAGAGGTCGTTTAGTTAATTTAGGCAATGCGACGGGGCACTCTTCATTTGTGATGTCAACTTCATTTACAAACCAAGTCTTAGCTCAAATATATTTATGGCAAGGAAAAATTTCTAGTGGTGTACATGTTCTTCCAAAGAAATTGGATGAAGAAGTTGCAAGGTTACATCTAGACCATATTGATGCGAAATTAACTGAAATGACAGATGCCCAAGCTGAATATATAGGAATAGATAAAAAAGGTCCATTTAAAACAGAAGAGTATAGATATTAATTTTAATAAAATAAACATAGTCTTAATTGTTTCTATTTTATTGCTATCTGCATGCGATTTTAGACTTCCCCAAGACTGGGAAACTCCATCTTGGGAACTTCCATTATCTATTCCATTATTCAATGATAGTATCACAATGTATGATCTTATTGATACCACTGGTAGCGATTTAAATCTTGATACTTTAAATAATTACTCTATAGACACCAGCCTTGTAATGATATATGATCCTTGTCCTGGTATAGATGATAACGACT
>CAZHKH010000039.1:9257-9524 GCA_964532515.1 uncultured bacterium | reverse complement strand
ATATGTTGCGTAGAAGATCTCCCCGAATATGATCCATACGCTGAATTCTGTCCTGTGCGCGTGTTTGTTTCCGATGAATATTTTAGTGTAGAAGGCGTCCAACTTGATATTGCGATTGATCCAATTGAAATTAATATCAGCACTGATGAAATTGATCCAATTTCTGAAACAATAGAAGTAGTACTTTCAGATTTAGTAGAAGAAGATATTTCATCTGGATGTATTCCTTTAGATTTATTTGAATCTACCACAGAAACCATTTCATTA
>CAZHKH010000039.1:0-9247 GCA_964532515.1 uncultured bacterium | reverse complement strand
CTTTCTCCATATGATCAATTCTCTGCTCTTCAGGTAGAGTATCTAGATTCAATCAATAGTATAATAGTGGATGATGGATACATATCGTTGAGTGTCGAAAATAATTTACCATTTGTTATTGATAATTTTCAATTAGAGTTCCTTGATGAGAATGGCACTGTTTGGGTTAACAATCAGGTTCAAAATGTAAACCCTGGTTCTAGCGATTCTGATCAACAGAATTTAGTAGATAGCGTTGTACCAAGAAGCATTAATGCAACACCAGTTATCACTTATTCACTAGCTTCATCTGATTGCTATCTGTATTTACCTCTCACTGATATTGAAGGAGAAATAGAATTTTCAGATGATCAGTGTTTTGCATTAGAGTTATCTGGGGGTGTTGATTCAGACTGCAATTTAGATATTGATGATGAAAATGAGTGCAATTTATTAAATAATGAGGTTGGTGAATATGATTTGGTATGGGTTGATGGCGAATGTCAGGTAGATGTAGGAGAGGGAATTGATATAGAAGGAACAGAGAATCTTCAAGTGAGCTATTCATTTGCTGTTGATGGAGGTAGAGTAGATGCTAAAATTACGATGGTTCAGCAGATAGCTGGATCAGAAAACTTACCAATAGATTTTGAAGGAATTGATTTTATTAGTGCACATCTAAAAGATACAGATGACGATGACATAAATAAGCTGGAGCTGGAGTTTGTTAATAATTTATTTACAGAGATTGATCTTAGCATACAATTTGATAATTTTTTTGATGAAGATTTAAATTATTTAGAAATTGATATACCAAATCCACCTATAGTTAATGGTCAAATATTTTCATTTGATTTCTCTGACCATTTTATAGGTAATCCAGATGCAGAAGATCCACTTGAGACTATTGGTTATGTCGTAACATCATCATTAGTTGAAGAGAGTGTTGTTATCGCTATGAATGAAACATATAGTTTCAGTGTCTCTGGGGCAGAAATAAAACCATTCGAATTTGATGAATTAATTGTTGATTTTGAAGAATTTGAGTCACCACCTATTGAGATGGGAGATATCCCTGCTGGATTTTCAGGTTTTGAACTTCCTACTCTTAGTTTTGATTTAAATTTCTATAATACTATCAATTCATCATTAAAGCTTGAGCTTGATATTACAGGAACCTCCGATGATGTGGGAGCAGATCCAATTATTATACATGTTGAACCTATAATTGAATATAATGGAAGCAATGAATCTATAATAGATACTACAGTTTTAGTTATTGAAAATAATCAAATGGTTGTAACTAAGTCTGATGGGACAATTATTGAGACCTATTCTTATGGACAAAATGAGGCTGGTGAAGATTTATCAATTTATGATGTATTCTCTCAGGATAATATAACCGTGACAGGCGATGCAAAATTGATAGGAAGAAGCAAATTAGAACCAGGAAGATCTGTTTGGGCCGAAATGGATGTTGTTATTGATCCTTTATCTATTATTATCACTGATAACATGTCATTTATATCAGAGATTCCCATTACATTGGATCCTATAGATTCAAGTACAAGCTCCAAAATTGATAGTGGGATAGTATCCGCAACAGTTGATTTGGAAATTGAAAATGCTATTCCTTTAAATGGAACGATTGATATGATTATTTCAAATAGTGAATTTTTTCCATCTTGCCTTGATACATTAGTCGCAGGATCAATGTCTGATCAGTTAGAATTAATTAGTACTGGATGCGCTGAATATCTATACAGCAAACATAGTCCATCTGGAGAGCAGTCTGGACCAGAAGAGATAACGGTACAATTAAAAGAAGATTACAATTTTTATTATATTGAGTTTATTAATCCCACATCAAATGATACTACATTCTTTGGAAAATTTTTAAACATGTCTTTAATTCTACCAGATGATATTAATGATGAAGGAATTGTTGTTTTACCTTCAACTCACACAGAAACACTTGATCTATTGTCTGATGAAGTAAAGTGGTTAACTAACGACAATACACTTTACATTGCTCCTCAGGTAGTTTTATTGAGTTATGATGAGGATAACCCTGATGATAATGGATGGAGAACCATTCAATCATCAAGTTATTTGAATGTAAATTCGCTATTAACGCTTGTCCTTGATATGGGAGAGATAATTGAATCAAAAAAGTTCGAGGATAATCAAATAAAATGAAAAAAATATTAATTTATATTTTCGTTCTTTCATGGGGTTTTTCTCAATTTGATTTAGAGTCAAGAATGCTTGGAATGTCTGGAGCTTATACAACAGTTGCATCTGGATATCAGTCAATTGGAATTAATCCTGCTAACCTAGTATCAAATAAATCATTATCAATAAATACATTTTCAGCTAATGCTTTTGTAGTAAATGATTTTATGAGCATGGATCTCTATAATAATTTAAATGGAGCAGATTTTGATAATACAGCATCTGCATCATATTATGCAAAAAGTGATATACTTGATCATATCAAAGGTTCAGAAATTCAGATTGAGGGTGGCGGGGTTATTCCTTTGCCTATACTGAATTTTGCGTACAAAAATTTTGGCTTTTCAACTGTCAATAGAACATATGCTAAATTTGACATTCCTAAGACGGTTATTGATATAATTCTCAATGGTAACACTAAAGATCAAAGATTTATGTTGGGATTAGGAGGAGAGGTTATCTCATGCAATGAATTTGGATTTACCTATGCTAATAAATTTGATTATTTAGGTTTTCCTATTCATCTAGGATTTACATTTAAATATCTTCAAGGGCTTGTTTACTTTAAGATGCAAGACATTGAAGAGAATGGGTCCTATATTTTGACTGAGCAAACATCTTTTCATGGTGCAGGGAAATATCTCGTTGAGCAGGCTTTTGGTGGGACCGGGACTTCGAAGGATATTGGTATATTATTACCTGAATTTGTTGATGGATGGAATATAGGAGCCTCTTTAATTAATTTGGGTGGAAGTATAAAATGGACCTCAAATAACCCAACAAGAGAATTATTAGGAGAAACTTTTGAGAGTGTATTGAAATTACGTCAAAATGAATACTATTATCTTGATTTTAATATAGATACGATGAGCATAATGTCGGCATATAATTCAGATGATGGATTTTTCTCATCTGATATGTTTAAGGTTGGAATTTTCTCTGACATTCCACTTGAAGAAGATTTTACATCAGACCAAATTCTCTATTATACAGTTGATGCTAATGGCGATTCAGTTATTAATGTAGGAGTCTCTTATATAGATTCTTCAAGTATTGTTGATTTAGGTGATGGTTCTTACTTAGTTCCATCTGAAAATTTGCAAACATCACAGCTTCAATCTCCAGTATCACAAGATATCCATCTAGACTACCCTTCATCTTTAAGACTTGGCATATCAAAAGATTTTAAAGAATATGGAATCCTAGCAATAGATTTAGTTACAGGCTTTGATGATTCCTTTGGTAACTCTAGTAAGTTTAGGCTCTCCGTTGGTACGGAGATTATTAGAGTCAGTAAAAAATTTCCAATTAGAATTGGATTCTCAGCTGGAGGAAGACAACCTAATTCCTATAGTTTAGGTTTAGGGTATAGAACAGGCCTGATAAATATAGATTTAGGAAGAAAATATTATTATGGAATAATTAGAAATAAGGCAAAGGGTGCAGAGTATGGCTTTAATATTACTATGGATTTAACAGATTTAAAGAATTATTCAATAAAAATAAAATTACCTAAAATAAAATTACCGAAGCTTCCCAAACTTCCAGAATCTACGTTTTAGTTTTAGATAGTAAAAATAACCCAGAAATAAAAAATATAATATTAGCTATCCAAACTGATATAAATGGAGAAAGCAGTCCATTATATCCGATAGTTTGCCCTGTCTTTATCATTATATAATATATAAAAATCACAAAAACACTAGATCCTATTCCTATTAGGAAATTTGTCCGTGGTCTTTTAATAGTCAGGACAATACCAAATAGTACCATTAAAATATTTGAAAATGGAAAGGCTGTTTTAAAATATAAATCAACGAGCCACTTTTCGTACTCTTTCCCATTCTTTTTTAATCTGTTTATAAATGAGTTTAAACTCCAGTAGTCCATCTCTTCTGGTTTTATAGTTGACTGAATCAAATCAACTGGATTAAGATTTATGTTAATAATTGAATCTGGTAGACTTATATAGGTATTATTATCATCATTAAATGTTCGATAGGTAGCATTTTTAGTAGTCCAGGAATCATCATCCCATACTAATTGCTCTGCATCAATTCTAGATATTACTTTATTATCAATAAATTTTTGCAATGAAATATTTTTTGCAATTTTTTTCCGATAATCAAATTTTTCAATTATTATAGTTTCATTTTCACCTACTTGCATTAATATATTTCTATTGATTTTTTTATTTAAACTTTTATTGTAGTATTTTTTCTCTAAATCAGATTTAAAGACATTTGATTGAGTTACTACTATATTTTCAAAATAGAACATACCAATAGATGATAGAATCCCAATTAAAATAAATGGGATACTTAATCTATAGATACTAACTCCAGATGCTTTTAAGGCAGTTACTTCATTATTTTTTTGTAATAGCGTGAAGGTCATTACTGTTGCAATTAGTATTGTCATTGGAAATGCGATATTAATATATTGGGGGATTGAGTAGAGATATATTAGAGAATACTGAGTAAATGTTAAGCTAGAATCAAGCATTTTATCTACATCTTCAATTACATCAACTACCAAAAATATTATTACAAATACAAACAATACACTTAATAATTTTTTTATAAATGATAAAATTAGATATCTATCTACAATTAGAATATTCATATAAAATAATTTAAGTAAATGTTTTTTTATTTTTAATTAAAAATGTTATATATTTGTGGCGTTATTGTTTTAACCTTTAAATCTGTCCGAGAGGCAGGAAAGGAAGTATAGAAATCTATTTTTTTTAGGTTTCGTTTATTATGCGCAATAAAATAACTAATCTTGTTGATTCAGCTGGAATATCAAACCTAATCAAACGTATCTCTCATGAAATTTTAGAATCTTCTAACGATAAAGCTAATTTAGCAATCATTGGCATAAAATCTAGAGGTGACTTCATTGCCAAACGAATAGCAAAACAAATTAATGAAATATCTAACAATCAATTTCCTGTAGGTACAATTGATGTCACTTTTCATAGGGATGATTATCAAACTAACCTAGGCAGCCCTAAAGTTGGTATCTCTGATATTAATTTTGATGTAAATGAAAAAGATATTATTCTGATTGATGATGTTTTATATACAGGGAGGACTATTAGAGCTGCCATGGATGAGATTTTTTCGTATGGTCGCCCAAATTCTATTCATCTTGCAGTTATGGTAGATAGAGGACATAGGGAGCTTCCAATCAAAGCTGAATTCGTTGGAAAAAACTTTCCAACAGCGGATAATGAGCATATATATGTTCTTATTAAAGAAGTGGATGATCAAGATCTCATTTATCTAGAGAAAGAGTCCTAATGCTTAGTAATAGACATTTTATATCATTAAAGGATACTCCTAAAGAAGATATTATGCTTTTAATAAAAACAGGATTTTCATTTAGAGAGGTTCTTGATCGTCCAATTAAAAAGGTCCCCACTCTAAGTGGAAAAAATATTTTAAATTTATTTTTTGAAAATTCTACTCGAACAAGAATGTCTTTTGAGTTGGCAGAAAAACGTTTATCAGCGGATGTCTCTAATTTTTCAGCGAGTTCATCAAGCTTAAATAAAGGTGAAACTTTTAGAGACACAGTCCAGAATATTCAAGTAATGAAATTAGATTGTATTGTCATGAGACACCCCTCACCTGGATCAAGTTTACAGCTTACAAAATTTGTTGACTCTATAATTGTTAATGCTGGAGATGGTTGTCATGAGCATCCAACGCAGGCTATGCTTGACGTTATGAGCCTATATGAAAGATTTAAAACATTCAAGGATCTTAAAGTTGCGATTATAGGTGATATCCTTCATAGTCGTGTTGCACTATCAAATATATATGCCTTAACCACTCTAGGAGTAGAAGTGACGTTATGCGGGCCACCTCATCTAATTCCTGTAGATATTGAAGAATTAGGAGTTAATATCAGTTATAATATAGATGAAGTCTTAGAATGGGCAGATGCGGTAAATGTGTTAAGAATACAAAAAGAGAGAATGGGAATTGGATTAATTCCATCGACAAGAGAGTATAGAGAAGTATTTGGTGTAACAAAAGAAAGAGTTGAAAATTTAAAAAAAGAGCTCGTAATAATGCACCCTGGGCCAATCAATAGGGGAGTTGAGCTAGATGGAACTGTTGCTGATAGTGAAAACTCTATTATACTTGACCAGGTGCTTAATGGAGTTGCGATGAGAATGAGCATTCTGTATCATTTGCTATCTGAAGGAGATGCAATTAGATGATTAAAGGTGATAAAATATTAAAAGGAAAATGGTTACTTAAAGGCGGAAAAATATATGATCCATTTAAAGAAAAATATTTAAAAGGGAGTATATTAATTAATAATGGAAAATTTGAAGGTCTGACAACCAATAAATCATCTAATAGCAATATAAATACCCTTGATTGTTCAGGCAAACTTATCACTCACCCATTTATTGATTTACATGCACATTTTAGAGAACCAGGAAGAGAAGACAAAGAGACACTAGAGAGTGGATGCCTATCAGCTCTATATGGTGGATATACAACAGTTTGCTTAATGCCAAATACTGATCCACCTATTGATACTCCAGAATTAATAAAATTTATTATAGATAAAACTTTAGATTATCCCATTTCTATTTTACCTATTGGAGCTATTACCAACGCTCAATCTGGGAAAGAATTAACAGAGATTGGTCAGATGGTCAAGGAGGGTGCCGTAGCAATATCAGATGATGGAATTCCTGTTGAAGATAGTAGAATAATGAGATATGCACTTGAGTACAGTAAAATGTTTGGAATTCCTGTAATTAATCATGCGGAGGATGTTTTCTTGAGGTCTGGTGCAGTTATGAATGAAAGCATTGAATCTACTAAGCTAGGTCTCCAAGGGAGCCCACATATAACAGAATCAATTATGGTTTCAAGGGATCTCATGTTAAATGAATATGTAAATAGCAGGATACATGTCCCTCACGTCTCTAGCAAAGAATCAGTAGAAATCATTAGAAGATATAAAAAAACTTATGATACTGTTTCAGCTGAAGTAACCCCCCATCATATATACTTAAATGATGCATCCTTAAGTTCATTCAATTCAAACTTAAAGGTTGCACCTCCAATACGATCAGAAGTACATAGAAAATCTTTAATTAAAGGCCTTAAAGATGGAACAATTGATTGCATCGCTACTGACCATGCCCCACATAATATTGAAGAGAAGGAAAATGATTTTGTTCATGCATCGTGTGGAATGATTGGCCTTGAAACAGCATTTTCAAGTTCATATTCTGTTTTAAATAAAGAAAAATTTTCAATTGAAAAAATAGTTTCATTATTCACCTCAGGTCCATGCAAAGTCATGAACATACAAAAAGAATTTTTAAAAAAAGGAAATCCAGTTGAAATTGTTGTGATAGATTTAGAGAAAGAGTGGAAAGTATCTAAAGATGATTTTAAATCTAAATCATCAAACTCAGGTTTTATTGATGAGGCCCTAAGCTCAAGAGTAATCTACACGATATCAGGGAAAGATTGCTTCATTAATAATTAATGAATAATAAAATAAACAATAACAATGAAACACTTTTAAGAAAATTAATTTCCTTTCTTAAGATTGAATTTTTTGCAGATAAATTTTTTGATTTCATTTTACTTTTTATTGGTCTCTACGCTGCGTTATCCTTAGAGAATACTATTGATTCTAATCGTAAACACAATGAATATATTGAAGACTTGAAGAATTTATATATTGAGATTAATACCAATAAACATAAAAGTCTAGAATTGAAAAATTTTGTAGAGCAATATTTAACTTATGTTAATGAAATAGTAGCTCACTATAATGTTTTTTATGAAGGAGAGGGACCAGGGTATATATTTGATTTAGATAAAGTTTATTATTCTTTTGACTATTACAAGACATTCAATAAAAATATTTTTAAGAATAAAAATTTACTATCAGATGTAAATAAAATCTATTCAATGTATGAATCTACAAAAGATAATGCTGAAACAACCTATGATGTTATTTTAGATTTTACAAAGCTATATATATATGATGAGCTATATAATAATACTGATTCTTCTATAGTTGATATTCCTGAATTTAATTATCTCTATGTCCGAAGTAGAACTCTAACAACTGAAACTATTAATTTAGCAAACTATGGCTTTAATACAGCAGAGACAATATTAAAAAATATTGAAAAAGAGTTATCATCACATGGGAAAGATCTTCATACTATTCTATCTGATGGAGAGATATATCATTTAGGTGAGTCTGCTCTTTCAGCTGTTTATTACAATGATGCATACCAATTATTTAATAAGGGACTATCAAGAATGCTAGAAAATGAATCTTATAAAAATAATATGAGTCTATTAGGAAATTATTACCGTTCTCTTGGGAATGTAATTGTATATGATATTGTAAATGGGCATAATAAAATTAAAAATGATGTAGATTTAATAGAGGCAGAAGACTATCTCTTTAAATCAATTGATTTAGAGTATGATGTTTTTGTTTGCTATATGTACTTAGCAATGATTTATGACTATAATAATAATGAAGATACTTTTTATAAATATTTAGAACTTTCTCTTGAGAATGGATATGATAATTTCAATCAATTAAGATATGAATTATTCAGAGATAGAGGAAGAAATAAGTCTGAACGATTTATTGAGCTTTTAGATAAATATCAATTTAAAAAATAATCAGGAGATAACATGAAAATAATAAAAATAAAATTAATTTCCCTTCTTTTTCTAGTATCAATATTACAATCAAGCCCAGTTAAAACTACGTTAGAGAATTATGCATATGATTTTCCATCGATTGGATATGAGATTTCTTTTACAGCATCTTCTAGCTATTTTGTCCCAATGAGTGCAGATGATTATTTTAATGCTACTGATGGTGGTTATATATTAGAAGTTCGTATTGATGGACTTAGCAGGAAGGCAAGAAAAGATTTTGTTTCTTACTATAATGATAATTGCGAAATGTCTTTCAGTGGTGAAGAATGTCAGCTTTTAATAGAAGGCGAAAT
>CAZHKH010000038.1:0-12472 GCA_964532515.1 uncultured bacterium | reverse complement strand
GGGACAGCATCACTATCATCATTCCTATCTAAAAGACCAATAGCTCCCCAGCAACTAACAATGGCATTAGGTTTTGGGTCATGGGGGTAGTCGTTCCCCTCGCAGATAGGGCATCCCAAATCAGGGTCACCACCACCACCATAGGTTGCTTCTGGTCGATCTTCATCGTCCAAATAGCTTAAATGAAGAGCTATCAAGGCACCAGCGCTGGTACCCCACATAAAAATAGTATTGGGATTAATTCCAAACTCTTCTGAGAATTCCCGCAAATAACGGATTGCAGCACCACCATCCTGAACAGCTCTGTAGACAGCCCTTTCTCCGCTATAGGTACTAAGTATATTCAAGCCTAAACGATAATTAATGCTAACAGCTACATATCCTTTCTTAGCTGCTGATGTAGCAAGAGCTACGACATCATCAAGTTCATTATGCCCCGAAAAAAAGGAACCAGTATGAGCAAAAACCATTACAGGCCTATTGGTAAGAGTGTCGCCTGCTGGCTCATATACATCCATAGTTAAATCAATATCTTCTGTATTGGATTCTACCCAAAACCAAAAAGGAAGGTCCGGAGCATTACCATATACAACATTTTCTGTTTTTATTACTTCATCAAATATTTCATCAAGATAACGAATATCTTGAGAGTGAATGATAGCACACAGACAGAAGGTTATTAAAATAATTTTTGATAAAAACATACTCTCCCTAATTATTTAGTTAGCAGTGAAATACCGCTAGATTTATTTGCAAGCATCGCAATTTCTTTTTCTTTAGAACTTGCATAATTTAGATCCCAATCAAGCAATTTTTTTGCCATTATTCTATGATAAGCAAAAGGAAGAAATATTGCAAGGTATAACATGCTGAGATAGCCATACGGCATCATTGGAGCATCTGGATATGCATCTAACTCAAAAAATTTTAAATTTGCTTTTTCATGATGAGCAGAATGTCGAGTAACATTATAAAGCAAAACGCTGCTCATTACATTATTTGAGTTCCATGAGTGATGTGGCTGTACAGGTTTATCAGGCTCTCTGACAAGGCCATAGTGCTCTGTATAATTAATTACTTCAAGCAATGCCTTTGCGATAAATGAACACAGAAGATAGATGCACATGCCCAGTAGCCCACCGGCCATATACGCGATAAAGGTTATAGATAAGCTTCTTAGGTATCCTATAATCATTTTATTGTGAATGCCAAATCGACTTTTCCCTCTTCTATTTAAATGATTAAATTCAATTTTCCATGCATCTAGGTGCTCTTTTATCGATGCCCTCAAAATAAATGCATAAATATTCTCACCCCTTTTAGCTGTTGCAGGATCACTTGAAAGACCAACGTTTTTATGGTGGCCATAGACATGTTCAAGGGCAAATGCGCAATCCCATGATAAAGATAGAAGCCAATTACCAAAAAACATATCTAGCTTATCGCGCTTTCGATGGGTTAATTCATGACCGGGAACAGTTCCCATGGTTCCAATATATAAAGATGCTATTGCAATAAGAGAAACTTTATCTATTAGGGTAATTGAATTTTTCATGTCTACTAGATTAATATTTAAATAATTTTTAAATCCATCAACAAGCCACATAGAATTGCTGCTCCCAAGCACAAAAACAACCATTAAAACAAGAATGAGCAAGAGAAAAAGATTTAGATATATTGGGAAGTTTATTAGCTGAGGGTAGCTATATTTTTGAAGGCTTAAATCTTCACCTAAAAACATGTCTCCGAGTATAATTATTAAAGAAAAGCCGATAAAAAAATATGTAGGGTAGTAGCTTCCTCCAGGACATATGTATATAGCCAGAATTAAAAATAATGTTGACAAAAAATATTTTAAATACTTTAACATGTTTAAATATACTAAAAGAACAAGCTTCTGTAAAGAGGCTTGTATAAATTATTTATATAATTGTATTTGCTTCCAGCTATTTAATTCTTCAAATGAAGATCTGATATTTCCTGGGACTGTAAGCCCATCTGCGTATAGAAGCACAGTAACATTCTTTTTACTATCCAAATCTAAAGTTTCAACTAAAGTCTCTCTCATTTCTTCGATTGTAATATCATCAAGTTCAAGGAGCGTCTTCTGATCTCTCTCATAATCATTATTAAATTTATATGCTAGATTGTGACGACGAGCACTCTCTTTAGAAATAGATGTAGATTTTTCATTAATTTTTTCTCTTACAGCGCTCTTATATACATTAAATTGATCTTTAGGTAGGGCATCTAAATCATTTACTGCTTTGGAAAGAAATTCCAATGATCTTCGTTGGACCTCATCAGGTGAATAGCTATCTGATTGTACGATACAATACATACCAGAATAATTATCTGTTGAATATGCTCCTGCAGTTACAATATAGCCAAGCTGTTGATTAGTTCTAAGTTCCATATAATAGGGTTGCCCAATATATGTTCTAATAAGCATTGCCATTGCTCGATCCCTAGGGGAGTTTTTACCTATAGTATAAAATGAAACATAGGCTGAATTATTTACTCGAGATTCGATTACATCTGTTATTTGTGTTCCAGGAGTCAAGTCTAATCTTTTTAAAACAAAACATTCATCTTTATCCATAGCCTTATAGCCAAATGAATTTCTAAGTTTAGATGATAGTTGTAGCACATCTCTTTTTGAAATATTTCCATGTGCAGATCCCTCAATAAAGACATTGTTATAAATTGATTTCCAGTATTCTCTAACATCATCAATGGAAATTGTATTAATGATAGACAGCTGTTCTTCAGGGCTGTACGCAACATGATAATTAATTAAACTAAGTTTTTGTTGAGCTATTTGATATGCAGCATCCAAGGATCTGTTTTCTAAGTTTCTAGTGGTAGCATCCATGATAACGGAGAATATATTATCATCAATTTTTAATTTTGTTATAGAGTCAATAATAACACCCATTAAATCATCTACAGAGCTATTGTAGCCACCAACTTCAATTTTAATTCCCTCCATATCATATCCCACTCTATACTCCATCCCAGCAAGTCGCGCTGCAGAAGAAATTGAGCTTAAGCTCTCATTGATACTTGCAACATATAGTTTTCCAAGTAGATAATTTTCTAGAGACATCAGTTCATCAGATATAAATATATTATAAATCAATTTTGCTTTTGGCCTATCAAACTCTAAGTCTCGTGAATAGTATACATCCATGCCCGGAATGTTATATATAAGATCTGCGGTATCCTTGCTATTTAATTTGGGAAGGACTTCTGTTGAGGTTGGCATAAACGGGTTTTCAACAGGAAGTTTAAGTTCAACTAGCTTTGGTGGATTTTGAAGTGTTTCATAGAGTTCATCACTTCGCTCTTCATAACTATAATTTGCTGAATACCATTTTTCGACATCAGTTGTTTCAACTTCATATCCAGATAGTGTTGCCAGCATGTTCTCTGGTCTAAGATAGGATAGCAATTCCATGTAGGCAGATGGATTTTCTTTTTTGTATATAAATTCAACTCTCTCTGCATCTTCAAAAGGGAAAAATGCCAAATTATTTGCCATCTTAACTGCCACCGATGCACCCTCTCCTTTGGCTGAATACTTTTCATCTAACTCTGCAAGAATTTTTGTTTCATTATAGATAAATGGCTGATATCCAGCATCCTTAAGCATCTCAATGTATGAAAAGCAAATTGATAGAACTTCTTCATACTGATTGAAACCTTCAGATGTAAGCTCAACCCATAGATTAAGGCTTCCATAGTCGGGGGTATTATTTTGACCCCATGCACCTACACCTACTGCCAGGCCTTTTGATTTTAATAATGATTGCAAACTTCCTTCTCCTTCGTATCCTATCAGCCTTCCAATTAATTTGTCAGGTTTACTGAGATATAAATCATAGAACGCAGGAGTTGGAAACTCAAGTACAAGTCTCTTAACATCCTTGACAGGCTTTACTTTAAGCAATCTGAGAGTATTTTTTTCTTCTAGATAGTTTAGAGGATATTTAATTCTTTCACGGTTTATATTATTAATATTAGAAAAATATTTTCTTGCTAAATCTTCAAGAGTATCTAAATCTAGATTACTTAAGATTGATAGACTCATCATATTTGAGCTATAATACTCTCTATGAAAATTTAAAAGTATTTCTCTATTAACATTTTCCAATGTTTCGAGAGTTCCAATCTCAAAGTGATTTGCAGGATGGTTAGGATTGTATAGATTACGTTTAACTTGTCTCATTCTCCAATAGTCCTGCTCAAGATTTTTTTGATATTCTGAGTTAACTGCATTCATCTCTCTATCTGTGTACTCCTGTTTAAATAGCGGGGATATAAAAAACTGAGAGAATCTATCAAGTGCACCTTCAAATGCATCATGATAAACTTCAAAATGATAGTTAGTGTGATCTTCAGCTGTATATGCATTGGAATAGCCCCCATTGCTTTTTAAATAAGAGCTATAATTCTCTACATCTGGATATTTTTCTGTGCCGAGGAAAAGCATATGCTCTAAGAAATGAGCTAATCCCTGATACTCATCTGGATCAGATAATGAGCCAACCATAACATTCATGCTGGCAGATGATTTATTATATTTTTCATCTGATACTAAAATAACTTTTAAATTATTTTCTAATACTATCTTTCGATATTCTGGGGATCCATAACTAAGCGCAACGAGTACAATAATTACTATATAATTTATCATTTAATTTTCCTTGGTCTGGTTAATTTTAAAATCTACAAATAAATTAATATTAGAGGATAAATTAATTTAAGATAATATTTATAAGTTGGATGATGTCCATTATATCAATATTTCCATCATTATTTAGGTCAGCTGAATATTGATAGACATCTTCCATGATAAAGTTTACTACAAGGATGACATCAACGACATTCACCTCACCATCACAGCTAATATCTCCGGTTAGACATCCAGAATTTGAATTTCCGGGGGTTGGAGAGTTAAAGAATTCCCATGATGGGCTTCCATCTAGGCTTCTTCCATAGGAGATATCATCTGTTTGAGATCCAAATGATATTTGATCAATTAAATTTAATTCAGGATCAAAAAAACCAATTTCTTCACCAGAGCTAGCAAGGTTAAAACCTGCATGCAGAGGGCCTTCCTCTTCATCGTCATCCGCCCAAATAAATATGTACCCCTCTCCAGATATTTCGACATCAGGGAACATCCATTTTGAGGGATTGTTTAAATCATCTGTCAGAAAATATCCACCCAGATTCATTGAATAAGGGATATTGTAGTACAACTCAATCCAGTCTTCATAGTCGCCTTCATCATCAGCAATAATTGATTCATTTGCTGCTAAAAATTCATTAATGACAATCATATCAGCTTCATCTTGCTCAGAGAAAACAGCGGTTATTGTATCGTTATCTGTTAGGAATAATGAAATTTCTGATAAAGAGGCATCTTCAATCACATGATTATTCAATTCCCAGTGGCTAAAATTACTTTCTTGGGTTGCTTTCATTCGCATTTCTATACTACCATGGTAGTCTCCAGTCCAAGGATAGTCAGCATTTTCAATTTCAATTGAATTCATTTGAATTTTTCCAGCGTTTTGAGGATACACATCAAGAGTGATGCTATAGGGACCAGTCAGCTCATAGCATGAGTTCATTCCCCCAGGGAGATAGTCAATCCTATCAGAAATAAATTCCTTTATACCATTCACATTATCCTGCCACTGTATTGCATATCCACCCCACCGCAGAAAATGGTGGTTCATATCAAGAGATATAGAGTTTTCTATTTCTTCAACGAGGCCAATCATCTCTTCTTCTTTGAATGCGGTGTTCATCAAATCCATATATCTTGTATTATAATATCGAGCAAACTCTTCATTTTCTAGTAGTTCATTTAATAATTCAATTATACTTAGAGGGTCATATGCTGAAATTTCCTCAGGATAGCACGGCTCTGCATCAGGATCATCATTCGGAACTCCAGTGTAATTTATATAATGATTAAAAGTTGCATCTTCATCCCATAATACAAAGCCCCATTTTTGGTGACTTCCATTTGGGTCAAGCCCTCTCCAGACAGAGGTGTTCCAGTTAATCCAATCTGTGCAGACTACAAATGAATTTATTAATATGTAATCTACAAGGCTTGTGATATCAATTTCACTTGCTACGTACTCATAGTTGCTCTGAATAGCAAGATTATTATTATCAGCATAATTTGTTATTGCATTCCAATCTGAGATTGCATCTCCTCCACCATACTGAGCCCATGTATTTCCCCAATTCATGACATATTGGATATTATATTTATCTTGTCCATAGTAATGTTTAGTATAGTCAGAGTCACTGACCTTTTCTCTTATAGAATAAACACCCCAAAATAATCCATTTATATATACAACGACTCTTTCACCTCTACGCATATCAAGATTCATATTATGTTTACTAGCTGTTTTTTGAACAATCAAATCTCTCATATGAGCACTTGAATCTATGCCAGGATAATTATCATCACCTGAAGCTCTAATAATAATTCTTTGAAATTCATCTCTATCTGATAGATCTAATAATTTTTCATGTATTGCATCATGGTATCCCATCTCATCTCGTGCAATATAATCAAAACTTCTTTGAGGGAATGCCCAAGAATCCTGTCCATGCTTATTGTACTCTCCATATCCATAATCAGTTCTAATGCCATCAGAATCAAAGTATTCGATGGTACCATGAGGTCGAAGTGCCTGATTCCCATTTAAAAGAGTAGTTAATTCATTCGCTGAAGTTGATAGTACCGGTAGATGATGATTCTCATTAATAAAATAAGTGTTAAATGACATAAAGCTTGGATAAACATCCCCTTCATCCCAATAATCATTAGGAATAACTATAGCCTTTATTATTTGAGTAGAGGTAATCCATAGTGGAGTATTATATATATGAGATTCTACAGTTGGAAGAGTCCCATCTATAGTATAGTATATCTGAGCATCCGGCTCTTCCGTTACTATTTCAAGATATATTCCAACATCATAGAAACCCGCAGAGAAGCTCATCTCTGGCTGCTGAGCATATGACGTGTAGCTGGTACCTTCATTTGAGTCCCCTTTCGTTGGATTGGGAAATATTTTCCATGTAGGGGAGCCATCTTCACTTCTTCCCATAGAATGCTCTAATTGAGTTCTTTCTAATTCAAAGTCATTGAGAATATTTCCTTCGGGGTCTGTAAAAACAACATACTCAGGATTTTCTTTTGTTTGTTTTAATTTAAAATTTGTATGGTATTCATTTAAAAAGACATTTATCTCATCTCTACCTGAACACCAAAAAGTTACATATCCATTCCCTGGGATCTCTGTTCCATAGGGAATCATCCATTTTGTTGGGTTATCGACCCTATCACTTAAGTAGTATCCTCCCAGATCGACACTTTCACTATCTGTATTGTATAGCTCAATCCAATCTTCTTCCATAGAATAGTTATCTATATAGGTTGTTAAATTTGAGGCTGAGTACTCATTTATTACAACCTGTCCAAATATTGAATTTGAAATAATAATTAAAAATGATATAAATATAAGAGAGCTATTTTTTTGATATGTATTTTCCATAGTTGTAATTTACAAAATAAATCCAAATATTTTAATTATCTAATATTTGATTTATAATTAAAATAATATCAAACAAATCAATATTTCCATCACCATTGCAATCTGCTTGACATGTTAGTGTTCCTAAATGCTCTTGATTTAAGATATATAGTAATATAAAATTGATATCTGAGACATCTATGCTGTTATCTCCATTTACATCTCCACTTCCATAGATTTGGCCAAGCATTATGCAGCTTCCATCATCCGATTCGGCGTTTGGATTATAGTTGCAAGACTCTTCATCCATGCATCCTTCTAGAATATTTTCATACCAAGCAATTTTATTATCAGCACCAGATGCTGATATTATATCGTTATCTCCATCTCCATCAACATCTATAGAGTACGCATTAAAGGCTCCCAATGCATTTGTAGAAATTACATGCTCAGTGAACACCTCATTTCCATCATTTTCATATAATGCAATTTTATTATCTTCAACAGAAGCAGAAAGAACATCCATATCATCATCTGAATCGATATCAATCGGAAATACAGAGTGTGCATAGTTAGCATTTATAGATATGATATGCTCAGTGAACACCTCATTTCCATCATTTTCATACCAAGCAATTTTATCATCATTAGCAGATGCAGATAAGGCATCTATATCTTGATCTCCATCCATGTCTATTGCATGGACATCCCATGCAAGCATGGCATCTGTGGAAATCACATGCTCAGTAAATTCTTGATTCCCATTGTTCTCATACCAGGCAATTTTATTATCATGATTTGATGCAGATAGTACATCAACATCTCCATCGCCATCAACATCTTCAGAATAAACGGCCCAAGCTTGATTTGCATTATCAGATATTAAATGTTGTGTGAAGTTTTGATTCCCATCATTTTCAAACCAGAAAATTGAAGTATCAAAGAAAGATGCAGATAGTACGTCAATATCTCCATCCTGATCGACATCATTGTAATCAATATATTCACCATATGAATTTGTTACGATTACATGCTCTATAAATTCATGGTTTCCAAGATTTTCAAACCATATGATGTTATTTGTATCTCTTGAGCAGGCCAGCACATCCATTTTGTCATCACTATTCATATCAACAGCTATCACCGAATGAGCATGATTTGCATTTGTTGTTAGAACGTGCTCTGTAAACTCTTGATTTCCATTATTTTCATACCAAGCAATTTTATCATCTACTCTTGATGCAGAAAGGATATCAATGTCTCCATCACTATCAATATCTCCAGCATCAACATAAAATGCATCAAGCGCAAACAGTGATACAATGTGCTCTTCAAATAACTGGGCACTTAAGATTGAAACATTGCAAAAAAGGATAATTGTAATAATTCTTTTCATATTAGTAAATCTACAAAATAAACAAGTAGCTGTAAAGAGGCTTTCTAATTTATGTTATTTAGAGGGAGGGTTAGCTGTATAAAATGATATTCACAAGTTCAATAATATCTAGGATGTCAATATTTCCATCAGCATTTAAATCACCAGAGCTATCTAATTCTACTTCAATAATCATATTGATAAGGATAATAATATCAGAGATATCAGTAACATCATCTTGATTGAGGTCACCTCCATAGATGCATGATTGATCATCATATACATAGTTTGGATGAAAGTTGTTTGCGTCAGGATCAGTGCAGCCATACATTTCAGAAACTAACTCAGGAAGATATAAATCTTGGAAATTATCCAAATCAGGTTCATCAAAAAGATAGCGAACTACCATATTATGATCAATTATAGCGTAAGATGAGTATGCCTCTCCAGCAAACATATTCCATATATGGTGATCATAGTAGCCATCAGAATCAAAATCTGTATCACCATTAAGAATCAGAGGGTTATTCCCGTATAATCCTAGTTCCTCATATAAGTTTCCCCATTCCAAACACTCATAATCGGAAAATGCTTCTAGATTATAATCCAGTGATACAATAAACTCAATATCTTCATTTTGATTGGTGTAATTCATAAGTGAGTCCATCAAACTGACGTAATCGTAGCAGGCGGGTCACCACGTTGCATTCATGCTAACTAGAGAGACTTTATAGCTTCCACCATTTACGGAGCCATTGTAATCAGAGAATGAAAAGCTATCTCCAATCTCATAATTTCCATCGCTGTGACAAACATTATACTCTAAGTTTTGATCTTCAAGGGTAAGGGTATCTCCCACAGAGTAGTAAGACCTGTGGTCAGCAAGTACTATTGATATAGATAAAATTAGTAAGAGGTACAGCTTCACCTATGATTGCAGAATAATATTAACAAGTGCAACAACATCCAATATATCAACATTGCTATCACCATTCATATCAGCTAGGTCACTTGATTCCTGATTTAGTATCATATTAATCAACAATATAATATCCTGAATATTTACAACCTCATCAAGGTTGATATCACCTAGAAGAGCTTCCTCTGGGTAATTTTCAATGATAACGTTGGTGATATAGTTTTCTGAAGTAGAGTTTAGACCAGCGCCTAGCGTAATTCTTCCAATCTCATTTTGTTCTGGATCTAAAATAACAACCTGCTTATGTGCACTATTAAACTCATCTCTTATTTCAAAGTCAGGATATACATCCATAATTAGAGGAAGATCAGAGTTGGAACAAAAATTTGAATTGAAATTACTTATCTGTGATTGGCCCACAGCAATGATAACAATATTCTCGTAGCCTTCACTTCTTAGTTCATCTTGAAAATTGGACAACTGCCCAAATGTGCTCGTTCAGCCGTTTCAGCCTTGAGAAGAAAAATAATGTAAAGTGATATAATCTGAGTATTCAGGGTACCACACATTCAGTCCATAGGTAGGGGAGGTAGTGTTGTAGTCCTGCATCGAATACTGTAGATTCTGGGCAAAGATAACCGCAGAGAAAATTAGAATTGATGTTAATATTTTTATATTTTTCATAAGGTAATATACTAATAAAAAAAAATTTATGAAAGGGGCTTGCTGTCCTTTTTCGCTTTAGAGATTCTTTTATTAATATCAAGCTCCATTTTTCGCATCCTCAAACTTAGAGGGGTAATCTCAATTAGTTCATCTTCAGCTATAAACTCGATACATTGATCTAGGGATAGCTTTCGGGGAGGACGAAGCACAACTGTATTATCTTTTGAGGCAGACCTCATATTTGTTAATTTTTTTTCTCTGATGATATTAACATCCAGGTCTCCCGTTTTATTTCTTTCTCCCACGACCATGCCTTTGTATACTTCAGTGTTTACATCTACAAACAGCTCACCTCTATCTGCCATCGCTAGAGATGCGTACTGAGTTACTTTCCCAGGTCTATCTGCAATAATTACTCCTGAGTTTCTTTGGGGAATAGGACCAAACCACGGTGCATATGAATCAAATAGTGAGTTTAAAATTCCTGAGCCCTTTGTGTCTGTTAAAAATTCACTTCTAAATCCAATCATGCCTCTTGATGGAACTTTAAACTCCAATGTAACTCTACCAAATCCATTGTTCTGGAGATTTGTCATTCGTCCTTTTCTTTTAGATAGTTTTTCTGTTACGACACCAGTGTGATCCTCTTCAAGATCGAGGAATATAGATTCTACGGGCTCCAGCTTCACACCATTTTCTTCTTTCGTGATAACACGAGGTTTTGATACCATAAATTCATAGCCCTCTCTCCTCATAGTCTCAATAAGGATGGCCATCTGAAGCTCTCCGCGTCCACATACTTCAAATACATCGGTTTCACTTGTTTCATTTATCCTCAAAGATACATTGCTCAGTGTCTCTCGATGCAATCGCTCACTGATATTTCTTGATGTTAAAAATTTTCCTTCTTTGCCTGCAAATGGACTGCTGTTAACATGAAAAAACATAGAGACAGTGGGCTCATCTATTATAATTCTTGGTAGGGGAACAGGATTCTCATTATCAGATATTGTATCACCAATTTTAATATTATCAATTCCGGCTATAGCGATTATATCTCCAGCCTCTAGGCTATCAACTTTTATTTTTTCCAATCCTTTAAAAGTATAGCAAGCTGATAGTTTTTGATTGGGCTTGGTTTCATCTGTGCCGCATAGGCTGTATTGTTTGTTCCTATAAATAGATCCATTGTTTAGGCGTCCTATGGCCATTTGCCCTACATAGGGATCATAATCAATATTTGTAATTAGAAACTGGGTAGTTGATTCATCGTCTGCCTCTGGCCCAGGGAATGTTTTTATTATAAGTTCAAAAAGAGGAGTCAGATCTTTAGAATTATCCTCCAACTCTGTATGCGCGATGCCATCTTTTGCATTTGTGTATATTATAGGAAACTCTATCTGGGTTTCGTTGGCATCTAAATCAATAAATAAATCATAGACCTCATTAACAACCTCTTTAATCCTTGAATCTGAGCGGTCAATTTTATTAATTACAAGAATAACAGGTAAGTTTTTATTCAATGCTTTTTGCAGTACAAATCTAGTCTGGGGTAGGGGACCCTCACTAGAATCAACCAAAAGAAGTACTCCATCAACGAGGTTGAGACTCCTTTCCACCTCTCCTCCAAAATCAGCGTGGCCAGGCGTGTCTACGATATTTATTTTAATATCTTTATATAAAATTGCTGTATTCTTTGCAGCGATAGTAATCCCGCGTTCTTTTTCTAAATCCATGGAGTCCATAACCCTATCAGAAACAGTCTCATGATCTCCGAAGGTTCCACTCTGTTTAAGAAGGCCATCGACCAAGGTAGTTTTACCGTGGTCTACGTGTGCAATGATTGCAATATTCCTAAAATTATCTTTTATCATGGACTGAATCTACAAAACAAAGAAGTCTCTATAAAATAAACATTCTTATTTTGTGTGAAAATTT
>CAZHKH010000037.1:0-12705 GCA_964532515.1 uncultured bacterium | reverse complement strand
TTTCTTTTTTCATCTTTTTCAATGACCTCCAATTTCAATTCTCCATCAGCGTGGAGGGAAAAAACTTGTTCCCCTACATCTGTACTATGAATTGAAGATACATTCTCTCGATCTTTATTGAGGAGAAAGGTGTATCCCCTATTTAGAACATTGTATGGATTTATACTATTATAGCCTGTATCAAGTAACTTTAATTTAGATTTTATTTTATCAATATTGTTATTTAAATATATGTTTAAATAGCGATATCTATCATAAACATTATTTTTGATAATTTTAATACCTTCTACAGGGTCGAGTATTACTTTTTTATCGCATAAAGATGATACTGTATCCTTATTTCTACTAATTTTCTTTGCCACTGTATTGTTCATATATCCAGATAATTCATCTAAATACTGCAACATCTCAGATTGATTAATTGAGACCATTTCTGCTGCATCAGAGGGGGTAGAAGCTCTAGCATCAGATACGAAATCAGATATGGTATAGTCAGTTTCATGGCCAATCGCAGATATCAGTGGTATTTTTGAATTATAAATAGATCTAGCTACAATCTCCTCATTGAATGGCCACAAATCCTCAATCGATCCACCTCCACGAGCGACTATAATGAGATCTGCTGAAAAATTTTCATTAATATCATTTATTGCACTTGAAATTTCTTTAGCTGCGTTTGTACCTTGTACAGTCACCGGAAAAATATTTATCTTTTGATATGTTGCTCTAGAGCGAATTATTTTTATAATGTCATCCTTAACTACGCCATTTAATGAAGTGACCAAAAATATATTTTTAATAAATTTAGGTATTGGAATTTTATGAGTCGTGTCAAACAGTCCCTCTTTGGATAGCTTTTCTTTTAGCTTCTGAAAATTTTCCCAAAAGGTTCCCTTCCCCTTTGGCTTTATCGTAGAAACTCTATATTGAAATTGTCCTTTAGGCTTATACAGGCCCAATGTCCCATAGCAGGAAACATAATCTCCAACCTTGACTGTATCTTTATTTTTAAGCAAATCACTTTTAAACATTACGCAAGACAATTCACTAAGATCATCTTTAAGAGTAAAATATGAGTGGCCTGAAGGAGATATATTAAAGGAGCTAATTTCTCCCTCTGTATAGATATCTGAGAATTTTTGTTTAATCAGATTATCTATATTGTTATTTATTTGAGTAACGGTATACGAAACTGACATATCTTTTTGTAGATTATTTATATATAAAAAAAATGGCCTATAAAAATAGGCCATTTTAAATAATTAATTATTTATTTTTCTTTTTATGCCTATTTGCACGTAATCTTTTTTTTCTTTTATGGGTATTCATTTTTCTTTTTTTTCTTTTTTTACCGCAAGGCATAAATTATTCCTTTATATTTAGAATCCTCTTAATAAGGATTGATTAACACTTTTCTTTAAAAGTTTTGAAACTTTAAAAATAGGATCAAATCTTTCATTTAATTTTACAATTTCACTTGTAGCTGGATTTCTAGCTTCTCTGGGTGGTCTTTGCTTTACAAAGAAACTCCCAAATCCTCTCATATCAACGCGCTCACCTCTCTGAAGTGAGTCTTTAATATAGAAGATAACTCCATCTACAACTGCTTCTGTTTCTACTTTTGTTAAGCCAGTAGCTTCCGATACTTGCTCTACAATATCTGCTTTTGTCATTTCTCCCCCTAATTAACAATAAGATATTGTGGTAATGTATAATTCAAATTAGATGGCTCTAATTTATAAGAAAGTATATTAAAAATAAAGTCAAAAATAGAATTTTCTTCATTTGGCATATTTACCACCTCTATTTTATTTTTATATTCTCTTTTTGATTTAATATAATCCAATACATCATTGAGACTGCCAAGTGTATCAACCAGACCTATCTCATAGGCCTGTTTCCCTGAATACACCTTTCCGTTTGCAATCTCCCTCACTCTATCTATTGAGATATCTCTTTCATCTGAAACCGCTTTAATAAATTGATTATATAAATCATCAATCAATTCTTGAAAGTATTTTTTTTCTTCGCTGGTCATATCTCTAAATGGAGAACCAGAATCTTTGAAGGATGAACTTTTAATAGTATTATATTCTATCCCTACTGTTTCTAGAAGCTCATCAATAATCGGATATTCCATTATCACACCAATTGATCCAGTAATGCTCCCTGGATTTGCAAAAATCTCATCAGCTGCAATTGCAATATAATAGCCACCTGATGCTGCTACAGACTCCATCGAAGCAATAAAATTAATATTAGATTTGTTTTTTTCAGAAATAATTCTACTGTAGATTTCTTGACTTGATGCGACCCCACCACCAGGAGTATTTAAACGAAGGACTACATCCTTTATATCTCCCCTATCAATTAAATAATCTAATTCTTTATTAAATTGACTAGAACTAGTTATTGCATAATCAACTGTTATCAGCCCTACCTTCTCTGTTTTAGCTCCAAACATTCCTTTGAAGGGAATTAATGCAACTAAAACTAAAAAAAGTAAAAAATAAAATATATGCTTACCTGTTTTTTTCATTAGTATGGTGGACTTATTTTTAATATTTGTCCTTCTCTGATTTCATCTGAAGAACCGATATCGTTCCATTTTTTTATTTGACTTAATCCGATACCATATTTTTCCGCGATTTGACTTAGCGTATCTCCGTACCTTACTTTATAGGTTCTAGAGCTTCGCTTACCTGATGAATAAGAACTTTTATTACCAGCTTTTACCCAAATTTCTAATTTCTGATTCAGTTTAATTACATCACTTCGAAGGCCATTCCATTTCTTAATATTTTTAACCGATGTTTTATACATTTCTGCAACTTCACTTATAGTATCACCTCTCTTAACTGTATGATAAATTTTCTTTCTCTTATTTGCCTCCTCTTGAAGATACTGCTCATAGTTTATAGGTATCTGAAGGTAGGTTTTAGGCTTTAGCATATCTGGGTTAATTATTTTATTGTAACTAATAATATCTTTCATGGGAACCTGGTATTTTTTTGAAATAAGAGATAAATTTTCACCATCTTTCACTCTATGGGATTTTACGTTGAATATCTCTTCCTTAATTACTTCTATAAGCGCGAACAGAGAATCAAAATCATTTGATGCTATTTTTGGTAATCTGAATTTATATACTTCATTTTCTTTTAATGGAGGAATCAGTGACTGTTTTAATTCTGGATTATAGAATTTAAGATCCTTAACGGGTACACTTGAACATTCAGATATTTGTTTTAAAGATACAGATTTATCAATTTCCTTTATATCCCATTCCAAGCTTGGATAGGGATTAGGCGTAAATCCATACTTTCCAGGGTTTTTTGATATAAAAATAGCTGCCATGATATTTGGAACATAGTTTCTGGTTTCTTTTGGGAGGCTATACAGCTTCCAGTAATCACGAGTACCATGCCTTCTGATTGCTTTTTGAACTCGGCCTGAACCTGAGTTGTATGCGGCGAAGGCTAAATACCAATCATCAAATTCAGCGTACAAATCTTTTAAATATCTAGATGCTGCTCTTGTTGCTTTTTCAAAGTCTAATCTTTCATCAATATGATAGCTTCTATTGAGCCCGTACATCTTACCCGTTGAGGAAATAAATTGCCAGACTCCGGAGGCATGAGCATAAGAATATGCAGTGGGGTTTAATCCACTCTCAATCATAGCTAAATAAAATAGCTCTGGTGGAACTTCCTCTTCTTCAAGTATAGGTAAAATGATTTCTTTGAATCTATCAGTCCTATTGAGCCATTTTTGAATACTAGGCCTACCATCATTCTGAAAAAACTTTATTATACTGTGTACTTTTCCATTGTAAGTTATCGGAATATGCCCTTCAATAATCTCAACAGTCTCATCTACAAACTCAAGATCCTCTAGCTTTTGATCATAGATATACTGATCCAGTTTATCCCTTAATAACGCTACAGAAAGGCCAGACTCAGCTTTATTTACCGTGGCTGCTTTTTCAAAATGATTTACAGCTGTATCAAGAAGCTTATTATATGCGATTTTCTCAAATTCATCCATATCATTCATCTCATCTACTTGAGCCAGAGATTCAAATAATAATTTAAAATTATATATGGTCCTCAGTGTATCTCCAGTATGATCTGATATCATAGCCTTTGCAAATAGATAATGCGCTTCTTGTATCTGATCTTCAAACAATGTATTTCGTGCTATACTATCTACATTCTCAATAGAGATTTTCATATCAATTTGAGTGCTATCTTTCAATAAAGAGTCTGTTTTGTTAGCGGTATTAATAATACTATCAAGAGAAGTACTTTGAGTGCTATCCTTTAATTCTTTTTTATCAATATCTTTTTTATTATTGAATATTTTAAATGGAGCTTGAGAAAAAGATATAGCGCAGAAAATATATAAAATAATTTTATTCATATCTAGTTGCATATCGATGATATATTCATATACTTGTGCAATGCTTTAGGTATAGATATTGTTCCATCTTTTTGTTGATAATTTTCAATTAGTGCAACCATTAGTCTTGGAGTCGCAATCCCTGATCCATTCAATGTATGGATGAATTCCATCTTCCCAGTCATTGACG
Organism: uncultured bacterium; assembly: GCA_964532515.1. Taxonomy (GTDB): domain Bacteria; phylum Fidelibacterota; class Marinisomatia; order SCGC-AAA003-L08; family D37C17; genus TMED161. The sequence continues at coordinate 8,114 of CAZHKH010000037.1, read as the reverse complement.
ACCTAAACCTCATAGATCCTCGATACGCCTGAAAAGCTTCTAAGTTACTACAACTAGAAACCTCTAAATACTTATCCTCATATGGAGACCAAACCTCAATATCATAACACTTGGCCGCTGAAAAGGACAGATCCCCTGTGCATAATTCAATAACTCTATAATGCAACCCTAGTGACTGCAAAACTTTTTCAGCATCTTCTAACAGAGATTCAAGCTCATTATACGAATTATCCGGATGAGCAAACTTTACTAGTTCAACTTTATTAAATTGGTGTAGCCTTAAAAGACCTTTTGTATCCTTTCCGTAGCTTCCAGCCTCTCGCCTAAAACAAGCACTGTAAGCTGCAAACTTAATAGGCAAATCTGATTCATTTAGCTCTTCAGATCGATAGTAGTTAGTTACAGGGACCTCAGCCGTGGGTATGCAAAAAAGCTCATCTTTTGCTATTTCATACATATCATCAATGAACTTTGGAAGCTGTCCAGTAGTCTGCATTGAATCAGCTGAAACTAAAAATGGAGGGAACATCTCTGTGTATTCATTCTCTGTATGTGTATCCAACATGAAATTAATTAATGATCGTTCTAGTTTTGCACCTAAATTAACATACACAGGAAAACCTGAACCTGAAATTTTTGATCCAGCCTTAAAGTTTAGAAGTCCTAAGGTTTCTGCAATATCAACATGGCTCTGCACATCAAAATCAAACGAAGGCTTCTCTCCCCAGGTTCGAACAACTTTGTTTGATGATTCATCTACGCCAACGGGGACTGATTTATGTGGCGTATTAGGGAAATCTAGTAGCAACGTATCGATCTTTATTTTCAGATCTATATTTTTTATATCAATTTCTTTTATCTTACTTGAGACATCCTGCATCTCTTTTATGATATCATCAGCAGGTTTACGCTCTTTTTTATAAGTAGAAATTTTTTTTGAAGCAGAATTTCTTAATTCCTTTAATTTTTCAACTTCAACTACTCCCTCTCTCCACTGTTTATCTAACTCTAATAATTCATCTATTTTTTCAATTTCAAAATTCTTAGACTTTAACTGTTTAGAGATTACCTCTTTGTTTTCTCTTATGTTTTTTAAAGAAATCATGCTATAAGTTATAAAGCTTAATGGTTTTATCATTAACTATTTTTACATCATACTCTGATTCAACTATTTGTCTACTATTCTTACCCATCTTAGTTCTTTTTTCTTTATCTAATGATATTTCATACATCTTTTGAGATAAATCTACCTGGTCTTTTATGCTAACTAAAAAACCATTATGACCATCTTGAACGACTTCTTTACATCCAGGTGTATTCGTTGTAATTAAAGGTAGCTCCATTGCTCCAGCCTCAAGTAAAGATTTCGGTAGTCCTTCTGGATAGTATGTAGGGAGAACAAAAACATCTATAGTCGATAGAAATTCTTTTACATTATCTGTATGTTCCAACCAAAAAAGATGTTTCTCTTTATTTAGATTTTGAAGCCAGTCATAAGATACCGAGTCCGGACTATGAGGATCAGGGCTCCCTAAAACATAAAATTCTGTATTAGGATTTTTCTTATGAACAATTTTTGAGGCCTCAACAAAATCTTGTATACCCTTGCTCCATATCATTCTGCACATAATACCAAAGCGTATAATATTATCATTCTTCCCATGTCCATTTTTAAAAAACTTTTTAGTATTAACCCCTGAACTTTTAATTAGATGACACTGTTCAATATTTAAGATACCGCTCTGAATAAAAAAGTTCATATTGTCTGGATTTAGAAATATAATTTTATGGTGGTCTTTAAAAGCTAATCTATATAAAAACATAATAAAGCGATTAATCCATTTTTTCTTATAAATAACATTAAAAGAAAGACCTAAGCCAGGAATCGAGTTAATTACTTTCATCCTAGGAGAAAACCAGGCGGCGATACTTCCATATATAACAGGTTTTATTGTAAAATGATGAACAACGTCTGGCCTAAGCTTTCTATTGAATCTTATTAATTTGAAAATAAAATAAAGATCCCATATTATTGATTTTTTAAATCTTGTTAGTTTTACCTCATTATATTTTGCGCCTAGTTTTACAAGTCTATCTACATAATTATCAAAGGGAGCAATGACATTAACTTCGTGTCCCTCTTCAATCAATCTTTTGATTAGAGTGCTTCTAAAATTAAATAGATACCAAGACGTGTTAGATATTAAGTTTATTTTCAAAATTTATTCTATAGAAAGTTAAGATGAGCGATAATATACAATTATAAATTATAATCTTTAAAATGATAATTTATTCCAAATTGAACATCTTTTTTGAGAACATTGTTAATAGCAGCATTTTCATCTAGTGGATTAAAACCAGCATTTTTCCAATTAATCATTGAAAATCCAAAATTAAATTCTATTCTTTTATTATACCTATAGTTAGTGGAAAGTTTAGTATTTTGTTTTCTTTCAACAATACCGCTGTATCTATCAATAAAATTATTATTGTATCCATAGACACTTTCACCTCGTTTTGAATGAGAAATTTCAATTTTAAAATCTATTTTTTTTCCTCTTTGGAAATAGGAAAGATAAATTTGCTCAGCATGAGGGCCAGCCCAAAATCCTAGAGGATACTCATATGAATAAAAATCATTGATTGAAAATTTATGACTGTAAACTCTATTATCTGAACGTATATATTCAATGGTAAGGGTTTGATCTAGATTATCAAATATACTAGGTCTAAAATTCATTCCAAATTGATATATAAACCAATTTTTATGATTTTTCTTAAATGAATCTGGTTGGGTCCACTCATCAACGACCAAAGCTGAATAAAAATCTATATTTTTAAAATCAATATTTACATAAGCACCTAGTAAATCATTATCTAAATCTCCTAAATATGTTTGAATGGGTAAAAATGGAATAAATGGTAAAAAATAATATGGCTCAATACTTCTACTCCCGCCATAGATAATCATCTCAAATAGACCAATATTTACCATATTTGAAATAATATAATCAATTCTATGTGCGTTAATGCTCCTTGGAACTTCAGCAAACCTAGATGCATTATTATCATATAGATCTAGATAGGTAGAATCTTGTATTCTGCTATTTAATTTTCCATATAGATGCTCATAGGAAAGTCGATTTGTCAACTCCCATGTATAGCCAATATTGAAAAAAGGAGGAGCTTTGTCTGATAATACAATTTTATTTACCCCTGGACCCCATATTGGATTATCTAATGCTGCATAAAAATTAATATCGTTTATATGATAATTTATTTTCATGGAAGGAAGGAAATAGTTGAATTGTTTTGATGATAAGCCTGGATTATTTTCTATGTACCCAAAACCTTCCATATAATTAAAGCTGTTGGGACGCTCATTTATTCCTGAAAAAAGATGATATGAAAACTTAGATTTAAAGTTCAAGTTAGTAGTTTCATGTATAAAATTAACCCCAAATCCAACATGGCTCAAACTTTGATTTTCATAAGGATATAAATCACTATCAGAGCTATACTCGTATATAGCATATGGAGTTATTTCAAAGCTAAATATAATATGAAATATTGTACCTAATAGAATTAGGTTAACTATTTTTTTAATTTTTAACATTTAAATAAAATTGTTTGGTGATATTGCTCCATCTATACTTCTCTAGAAAAGAACTATTATCTGTTTCTATTAAATCTTTTGAATTTAATGCTTCTTGAATTAAATCCATTAAATATTGAGGATCACAATCTGGATTAAAATATATTGGAATATTTCCTGCAACTTCTCTAAATACGGGAATATCTGAACATATTACTCTACATCCTCTTGAAATTGCCTCTATAAGAGGCATTCCAAATCCCTCGTAAAGTGATGGATATACAAAAAGCTTTGTTCTATCGTAAATTCCTATAATGTCATCTTCGTCTGGAATTGATTCTACAAAAGAAACATCAATATTCTGAAGTTTAGATAATATTTTTTTGATATCCTGGAATGTGCCAAGATCTTTGCCTATTAAACAGAGTTTTATTTTTTTATCGCCAGTGTACCTCGATAATGCTCTAACTAGATGCTTGTGATTTTTTCTCTTTTCAAATGTAGCTATATAAGTAATATCTATATCTCTATTTATCGAAGGTTTTAAATGATAGTATCTATCATCAAGTCCATTTGGTGAAACAAAAATATCAGATGTCTCTATTGAGCATTTATCAATTAATTCATTTTTAGTAAAATAACTTACTGTAATAAGTTTATCTGCTTTCTTCCACTGATTCATCTGCAATTTATCTGCTGTATTTAAATAGCTAGATCTTTTGTACTGTGTAAAATTTCTAATATCATGAATTAGCTGATAATGAGAATGTTTTAAAAGTGCTTTGTTTGGAATCGGCATAAAATCTGAGACAACTACCATTCTCTTACTCCTGTAGAACTTTATTGATAGATAGATATAACTAAAAAGTCTATCAAGGATAAGTAATGATGGGACTTCAATAAAAGATATCCTATTTAATTTGATTAATTTTTCAGGGATATTTCCCTTTTTAACTACAACAATAATATTTTCATCTTGATTTAAAAATTGATGAAAATAAAATATAAAATTTTCAAAACGCTTATTTGCACCTGTAACTAATGATTTTTTATAGTATAGTGAACAGAATAAAAATGTTTTCATAAGATCTTAATTTACTTAATTAATATAATTTTATTTATATGATTACTATCTGATGAGAATATTCTTATAAAATACTCTCCACTTGAATAATTTTTACAATTCCAATCCAATGTATGATATCCATGCAATTTATAGCTACTCTCTATTTTTTCTAACTCTCTGCCTAAAAGATCATAAATTACAATATCTATATTCTCATCTCTAGGCATATAGTATAGTATTTTAATGAGATCACTTGATGGGTTTGGGTATGCGCTATATATAGTTGGCACAATCAAAATATCTTCCTTTAGAATGCTAAAATAATATTCTTTAATAAGGTTTGGATAAGTAGCTGGATACACAGATAAAACATGATTACTTATAGATTCTGATAAATCTATGGTAAGAGAAATAGTTTCGCATTGATTTGAAGGAATAGATATCTGATATTCCTCTTGACCTAAAGTATAGATATAGGTATCAGAGTTTTCACTTTGATTGCAAAGATCAAAATTGACTTCACTATTATTGTTCTCAAGTAAAATAACTGGGTCATTATCATAGCTAATCAAGTTTTTATAAAAAATATCAAAGGATTTTGGAAATATTGATTCTAATACAAATGCTCGATACAAACCATATTTATTAATCGTAGTTTTCCATATTATTTCTTTTTCTTGATTAATTTCAAAAAGAATTCCATCTTCAACGTATGATGAAATTAAATAATTATTATTATCTAATTTCTCAACACTGCCCATTCCCCAAGTTGTCCAATCTGAAGGAAATATATACTCAAAAATAATTTCACAACTATTCTCAATATCAACTTCTAGTATTCTTGTTTCTGCATGCTCTGTATTACGAAAAATTTGACTTAGATTGCCATTATCATATATTAGCAAGTTACCATTCTCTAATCTTTGCACATGATGCTGAAAACTTATACCCAAATCACTGCAAATATGTTCATCTCCTGAATACATATAATCAACGCTTGGACCTAGAGTCCAAATAATGTCACCTGTTTCATAATCAATTTTAACAATTCTAGATAAATGACGATGAGAAATATAAATATGATTATTTTCCTCATCAAAATAAAATGAATTTGAATGAAGCCAATCATAATGATTCCAACCTTGAATAATTGTATTCTGCCATGTCCCTCCATACTCATCATAATCATTTAGTGTATAAAAGTCAAAAGGATTCCAACTCCAAACAACTTCATTAGAATTAGGATCAACCTCTACAAGCATTTGCCCTACCCATGGAAATTCATTTGTAACACCATCCGCGCTATAGCCTAAATCCTGAAAATGAGATGACCAACTTCCAATGGGTATCGGGCCATCCATCTCAACCCAAGTAAATCCCATGTAGTTACCCTGACTATTTTTTTGAAAATCATGGTGATCAAAGTGAATTGATTCAGGCTCTTGAAATACAATATCATGATTTAAATTATATTCAGTTCCAGATGTCCATGTCCAATCTACTTTCTGCCCTCCAAATATTTCTCCAATTGCAGAAATATTATTAAGCATTATATCTAGATTCCCATCATTCCAAATTTCACCTACCTCAAGATCAATAATTGATGACAGATTATAGTGACTGCTTCCACCAGCCCAGTTACTAACCCCTACTGCAATCGCTCTATTACTAAATGAATCATCGTATATTTCCAGATTGTTCTCTAGCTTCTTTTCTGTAATATTAAAAACATTATTACCAATGGTAGACTCTTCTGAACCTTGTAGACTCATTACCCTCCAATAATAATCACTCTCCCAATCCAAATTATTTTGAACCTTGCAGAAAGGATATACCACCAAAGAGTCTATAATTTTATTTTCAAAATTTTCATCTGTAGAAATTTCAATATTATAGCTATCTGCATGGATCTCCTGATCCCATTGAAATAAAATTTGAGTAGAGTGCAATGACTGGTTATTAATGGGATAGGTTAATTCTGAATAGAGAAAAGAACAGATGATAGGAAATAAATATAATAGATAATTGCTATGTCGCATCTTTATTTATTAGATAGTCATCAAATAGTCGAATTCTTCTAATATAAATCATTGTTAATAAAACCTTAAATACCCATGCAACCAATACAATTGGTACTATTTCAAAAAAATCTTTAAGATTATAGGATGCCATATATATTGTATAGAAAGAATATACTATCAATACACATACAATTATCTTAAGATAGTCTGTAATATTTTTTACGCTTCCAAGGCCAAGTATACACCAATGAAGTAATCCATTTATAAATTGAAGTGCACCAATAAGTATAATCATAATATCTATTCTAACCGATCTATATGAATCGAACTTCCCCTTAAAAGCTATACTATTAATAGATTCACCAAAAACAATAAATACAATAAGAAGCAGCGTAATTATTAGTATCGCATAAAATCCTAACTTCTTAATATTAATTTTTTCTTTTTTTGATAGCATTGGGAACAGTACATAGCCAATTGATGTTCCTATCATAGTAAAAACAGTTATATAAATAAAACTAAGGCCACTATATATACCATTTGCTGCTTGTCCATAAAAATAAGGGATGACTAGGCCCTCCATATTTACAATTAGAAGATTCAGAATATTTACAGAAAAAAATAAGAATCCATAGATTATTATTTTTTTAAATCTATCAAATGAAACATATGATTTAAAAGATCTCTCATCTATAAAGTATTTAATAATGTATAAAAATGGTATTAGAAAAGAAATTGTAAAGATATTTATAATAGCAAATGAAGTGATATCATAAAGGCTTATTAGGATAAGAACTAGAATAAAAAAAATAATTTTATGACCAGTCTGGATAAATTGAGCAATACCATACTGATTATTTAATCGAGCATATGATGTTAAAAATAAAGTAAATGAAAATACTATCATGCAAACCAAGATAGATAGTTGATAGTCTCCAAATCCATACAAATAAGTAATGATAGAAGAAATGATAATAGAGTTGAAAATAATTAGAGGGGCAATATATTTAAAAACTCTTTCTAGAGGATTAGAAGAAAAATATTTTATATATGATTTATCTATACCTAGCAACACAATAGCAGCGCACATTGGAAATATTCTCTTAAGTAGATTAAAGATACCAAATGATTCCGGAGAAAGAGTCTCTCCCAATTTTAAAGTAGCTATAAATGAGCATAGCATCGCAAATGCCATCACTATAAAAGTCTTGCTTATGTAATTATACAGCTTCATCTATTGTAGTTCTATTGTTTAGCAACTGTTTAGAATATGTTACAAACAAAATTGCCGGTACCCATAGTGAGCGTTTATATGAGTTTGCCATAAACATATCACCAGTAATCATCATAATTGAGATGACCGCTAAAACCATTAGTGCTCCATTGTTATGAAAATTATTATTATATCCTACTATGATGTAGTAGATAATAA
>CAZHKH010000036.1:0-12758 GCA_964532515.1 uncultured bacterium | reverse complement strand
GCCTTTCTAAATTTCTAACTCCAGCTTCTCTGGTATAAGAATCAACAACTAATCTAAGACCTTCATCAATAAACGAAATTTCTTTCGCTTTTAGGCCATGATCTTTAATTTGCTTTGGAATAAGATGGTACTTTGCAATTTCAACTTTCTCATCAAGAATATATCCTGAAAAATCTAAAATTTCCATTCTATCTCTAAGAGGACCAGGGATCTGATCTATCCTATTCGCTGTAGTAATAAACATAACCTCAGATAAATCAAAATCAACTTCTAAGTAATGATCATTGAATGAAAAATTTTGCTCTGGGTCCAAGACCTCTAAAAGTGCACTAGATGGATCACCTCTAAAATCAGTGCCTAATTTATCAATTTCATCAAGCATAAATATTGGATTCTTAGTGCCCGCCTTTTTTAGACTAGCTATAATTCTTCCAGGTAATGCTCCAATATATGTTCTTCTGTGTCCTCTGATTTCTGCCTCATCACGAACTCCACCCAGCGATATTCTTACGAACTCTCGCCCCATTGCATCTGCTATTGATTTACCAATAGATGTTTTACCTGTTCCAGGGGGACCCGTAAAACAAAGAATTGGGCTTTTAATCTTTTCATTTTTCTTACTTCTTGACATCTTTAAGTTTCTAACCGCAAGATGCTCTAGAATTCTTTCTTTAATTTTATCAAGTCCATAATGATCTCTATCAAGAGTCTTTTTAGCAAAATCAATATCTTTTTTATCTTCTGATTTTTTACTCCAAGGTAAGTCTGTGAGCCAATCAAGATATGTCCTTGATACCGTATATTCAGGTGAATGAGATGGAATTTTTTTTAATCTTTTAAGTTCCTTCATTGCAACTTTATTGACATCTTTAGGCATCTTAGCCTCATCAACTTTTTTTCTTATCTCATCTATCTCAACACTAGGCTCATCTTCGCCTAATTCTTTTTGAATAGCCTTCATCTGTTCTCGAAGATAATACTCTCTCTGAGATTTAGAAATCTCATCTTGTACCTCAGATTGGATCTTCTCTCCAAGTTGTATCCTCTGGATTTCTCTTGTGATGATGACATTGGTTTTTTCAAGTCTTTTCTTTACATCAATTGATGCAAGAATCTCTTGTTTTTCCTTTATTGGAATATTAATCAAAGAAATAGATTTGTCCGCTAGTTTCCCAGGGTTTTGTATACTTGTTAGTATATCTGCCTGCTCATCAGATAAATAGGGTGCTATATCAATTAGTTTTCTAAAAATTGCATGTAAATTTGCGGTCATTGAATCAAGTTCACTGCCATATTCAAAAATTTCTTGATTGCGTATCACCATCGCTTTTAAATAGGCATCATTATCAACTTTTGATTCTATCTTAACTCTCTCAAGGCCTTGAACGATTGCAGATTTAGAGCCATCTGGCATATCAAATACCTTCATTATATTTGCTAATGTTCCCCAATCATATAAATCATCAATATCAGGGACTTCCACTGAGCTATCTTTCTGGGCAACAACAACAATATGCTTATTCTTAGAGCCTTTTAGATTATCAACTAGCTCTAAAGATTGCTCTCTCCCAACATAGATAGGAATAATTTGCTGAGGGAATAAAACAGTATTCCGCAAAGGCAAGATAGGGTACAACTCTTTTGATTCTTTTTTACTCATAATAAATAATTTATAACAAATATCAGACCATAACTAAATAATCTGACAAAATGTTAGTTCCTTCTTATAAAATTTATGACATTCTAGTTAATTCTCTCTTTAATTATACTAATCTTTACAGTCTGAACTTGCAGCTTGCATAGTGGATGCAATTAATTGAGGATTCTTATACATATCCTCCAAACTACTAAACCTCATTTGAAGTTTATCTATAATACAGTTACAAAGTTCTTCCGTTCCGATTCCACCACCTATACAGCTACTTAGCCAATCCTGTTTATCTTTAGCTGACCATCCACTAGTATTAGCTGGCTGGCTTAGGATAACTACATAAGCAACGCATACCATGGAAAAAAATGTAACTATTGAAAATCGGAGATACTGTTTCATCATTAATTAATTATTTTGTTTTAAGAATAAAAATATAAAGGGTAAACAAACAATATACATCAATATCCCATAGACTCCAGAAGGAAGACTTAATATTGAAATTCCATTGCTTTGACTAAATATTATATTTCCAATTGTAATGCCAACTGTTGCATTTTGAATTCCAGATTCTATAGCAATTGTAATAGATTTCTTTTTACCTATACTAAATATTTTTGGACTACTGTATCCTATAAGTAGCATCGATACAATTAGAGCAATGATTGAGGGCCCTAGTAAAAATAAATTCTCAATAAAAGTATCCCATTCACTTACCAACGCACCTAAAACAATAATCATAAATAGAAATGTTGAAATTTTATTTGCAATAGGAGTAAACGAACGAGAGATATTATTATGTTTTGTATTGATATACAAGCCTAGAGAAACTGGTACTGTTGTAATAATAAACATTGTAAATCCCAAAGAAAGAATATTTATGGGAGGTGCATCAGTTCCCATAAAATAAATCATAGAAAACCCTACAATCAATGGTAGTGTCATTACAGTTATCATACTCGCTATCGCAGTGCATGATATTGACAGTGCAGTATCTCCCTTTGAGAGTTTAGTTATAATATTAGATGTAACTCCACCTGGACAACAGGCAAGAATCATCATTCCAACAGCAATTTCACCTGACAATCCAAAAATCAATACAATTAAAAATGCAACCAAAGGGAGAACTATCATCTGATTAACAATACCTACCAAGAATGCTTTAGGTTCGTTAAGTATATTTTTAAAATCATTAATTGTGAGGCCAATTCCTAATGAAAACATTATAAAAATGAGTGATAGCGGTAATAAAATATCAATAATCATTAATTCACTCCTTTAATAATTATTATAGAGTTCAACCTGTTCATCTGCATGATATGAAGATCTGACTAATGGCCCTGATTCTACAACCTTAAATCCTAATTGATATCCAAATTCTTTATAAACTTTAAACTGATCTGGATGAACAAATCTTGATACAGGTAAATTCTTCTTAGATGGCTGAAGATATTGACCAATATTAAAAATTTTCACTCCAATCTCAGCGATTTCCTCCATTGTTTCAAAAACCTCTTCATCGCTTTCTCCGAGTCCAACCATCATACCAGTTTTTGTTAGAAGTCCAAAATCTACTGACATTTTCAATACATCTAAAGTTCGATTCCAATTTGATTGAGCTCTCACTCCTTTTGATATTCTTTCTACACATTCAACATTATGAGAAAATATCTCTGGCTGCGCATTAAAAACTTTTAATAGAGATGGTTTGTAAGCTTTAAAATCAGGTGTAAGCACTTCTACACTGCAATCAGGTGTAACTAAATGTATTTGATCAATTGTTTCAGCCCATATTGTTGCGCCGTAGTCATCTATCATATCATCTCTATCAACAGATGTGATGACAACATGTTTCAGCTCCATTTTTTTCACAGCTTGCGCCACACGATAAGGCTCAAGTTTATCTTGAGTAGGTGGCTTCCCTGTTTTTACTGAGCAGAATCCACAAGCACGGGTACAGGTGTCACCTAAAATCATAATGGTTGCAGTTTTTCTGTTCCAGCATTCATATATATTTGGACATTTTGCTTCTACGCAAACTGTATTGAGCATCTTACTATTTATAATTTTCTGTGTAGTTTGAAAGGCTTCACTGGTATCTAGTTTTATTTTAAGCCAATCTGGACGACGCTGATGAGTAGTAGGTGTGTTCATTATTATTTTTCTAAGCTATCTCCATAGGATTCAATAATCTGGGATAGATAAGATAAGAATCTAGTTCCATATGCGCCATCTATAAGCCTATGATCATAGCCAAGCGTTGCATACATCATGCTTCTTATAAATATTGAATCACCAAATTCAGTTTCTTTTACAATAGGTTTCTTTTGAATTTTTCCAATAGACAATATTCCAACATTAGGCTGATTAAGAATAGGAATTCCTAATAAACCTCCAAAAACACCTGGATTTGTAATTGTAAATGTAGATCCCTGAACTTCGGCCAAATCAAGTTGTTTGTTTCGTGAGCGTACTGATAGGTCTTCAAGTGAACGAGATATACCAATTAAATTTAACTCCTCGGATGATTTTATAACCGGTACAATTAAATTATTATCCTCAAGGGCAACCGCTACTCCCATATTAATATTTTTATGATGAATTATTCTGCTACCATCAATTGATGCATTCAATAATGGAAATTCATTGAGAGCCTTAACGCAAGCATCAATAATCAATGCTGTTATTGTTAATTTAATTGAGTGCTTCTGTTTATATATATCACCGTATACTTTCTTTGCCTTAAGTAAATTTGTCATATCAATATCTATCGTTGAGTATACATGAGCAGAGGTTTCCTGTGAATGAATCATATGCTCTGATATTTTTTTTCTGACTGGATCCATTTCTTCTATTCTATCATTTGAAGAAATATTTAATGAAGCAGAGGTCATGCTGTTTCCTCTAGACTCAATAAATTCTATTATATCATTTTTATTAACCCTGCCTCCTCTTCCCGATCCAGATATCTGGTCTAAATCTGAGATTAATATTCCTTCTTTCTTTGCAATAGACCTTACTAGAGGTGAATAAAATCGTCCTGAGCTTTGAGAAGGTGATGGTGGCTTAGATATTTTTATTTCTTCTTTAGGAGCGGCTACTTTCTTTGTTGTCTTAGCCTTCTTTGGTTCTTCTACTGGTTTAGACTCTTTTTTTACTTTTTCTTTGATATTTTTTTCTAAGTTTTCTCCTTCTTTACCAATATACCCTATAACAGAACCCACATCAACGGTTTCATTCTCTTTTGAAATAATTTCAATTAATATCCCAGCGGCTGGAGATGGGACTTCAGAGTCAACTTTATCTGTAGAAATTTCAAGAATAGTTTCATCTTTCTTAACTTCATCACCAATCTTCTTCTTCCATTCAGTGATGGTGCCCTCAGTAATCGATTCACCCATTTTTGGCATAATAATATCAGTAGCCATTATCTGTTATCCTTAATAATTAATTGTTTTATTAATTGCATCCTTAATCCAATCTGTTTGAACAAGTATTTCATCCTCTAGCACATTAGAATATGCAATCGGTACATCTTCAGATGCAACCCTTAAAACAGGTGCATCAAGCATTTCAAAGTAATGTTCAGATATTTTTGCAGAAATCTCTCCACCAAATCCATTAGTTAAATTGTCCTCATGGGCAATAACTATTCTATTTGTACGATTTAATGATTCTTTAATTATATCTAGATCTAAGGGGAATAATGTTCTAAGATCAATAATATCTGCTGACACATCAAGCTCTTTAACTGCCTCTACTGTCTTTTGAACAATTGCACCCCAAGTAACAATCGTTATATCGGAGCCGTTCCTAACATACCTTCCCTTCCCAAATTCTAAAAATGTATCATTATCTGGCTCATTGGAGGATGCATAATTTTGTCGGTATAGACCTTTATGTTCAAAAAATAATACAGGGTCATCCATTCGGCATGCCATTTTAAGCAAAGCCTTTGCATCTGCTGCATTTGATGGGTAGGCAATATACAATCCTGGCATATGAGTAAAATATCCATCAATACTCTGACTATGACATAAAGAACCATGTATATATCCTCCAACGGGGACTCTAACAACAACAGGGCAACTCCAATCACCATTTGACCTGTATCGAAGAGTGCTTAATTCATTTCTAAGCTGCATCATGGCTGTCCATATATAATCACCAAACTGTATTTCAACAACTGGCTTGTAACCTAGAGTAGCCAGCCCAATAGCAGTGCCAATTATTGAAGACTCCGCAAGTGGTGAATTAAAAACTCTATTTTTACCAAATTTCTCTGTAAGACCCCTTGTTGCAGTAAAAACTCCACCCTTCCCACCTGCAATATCCTGGCCAAATAAAACCATTTTTTTATTATGGGTAAGCTCCTCTGCTAGAGCATGATTAATGGCATCCACCATAACGCAACTATCTGAATCTATTTCATGAATTTGTTCTTCACTACTTACATCTATATCAAATGAATCAGAAAACAAATTATCAGCAAAGGATTCTGGAGATGGCGCCTCTTGAAGTTCAGCCCAATCTGTATTCTGATCAACCTCAGTAGCAATATACTTTTCAAGTGTTTCAAACTCATCTTTTTTAATTATTTTGTTATCTATACAATCTTCTTTAAAAAGAATAAGAGGATCTCTTTTTTTATCTTGCTCAAGCTCTTTTTTTGATCTGTATTTTGTATGATCATCAGATGAAGAATGAGGTAATAATCTTACAACATCTGAAATAATGACACTTGGGCCCTTCCCTTTCCTTGCTCTTTCTGATGCTAATTTAAATGCCTGGTAAGATTCAAAAAAATTACACCCATCAATATCAAATCGAGAGAGAGCTTCATAACCAGATGTTAGATTATATACAGACTCCCCGCTCGTTTGTTCTTTTATTGGTACTGATATCGCATACTGATTATTATGTATGTGAAATACTACCGGAGCCTTCTCTCTACTTGCCCAATTTAATGCTTCATGAAAATCTCCTTGGCTTGTTGTACCTTCTCCAGATGAAACATATACTATTGATTTTTTCTTATCTCGTTGACAAGCAAATGCCGCACCTACAGCTTGAAGATATTGTGTGCCTGTGGGACTTGATTGACTTACAATATTTAATTTTTTACTTCCAAAGTGTTGAGGCATCTGCCTCCCACTTGAATTTGGATCACTCTCCTTTGCTAAAAATGATAGTAGAATTTCTTTTGATGTCATACCCAACCCAATACAGAAAGCTTGTTCTCGATAGTATGGATATGAAAAATCAATTTTAAAATTAATATTTTTTGCAGCGGCTAATTCTGCCGCCTCATGACCAGATGCTCCAATATGAAAATACCCTTTGCCCTGTTTAAGTAAAATAAGTTGCTTTTCATCAAGGACTCTAGATAAATACATTCTAGAATAAATATCTAAAAGTTCTTTTTTTGAAAAACCTTTATATTTAGACATTTTCAACTTCCCTAAATTGTTCGCTTAATAACATATTTTCTATATTAGATGTCATAAGTTTAGCAATTGATTTAAGATTATATTTTTCATTTTTATGTTTGAATATTGAGGTTAAACCAAAATCTGATATTCCACAAGGAATCATGCCTCTATAAAGGCTTAAATCTGTATATATATTTATTGCAAATCCATGCATTGACACCCATCTAGATAATCTTACTCCAAGGGCCGCAATTTTCTCATCATCAACCCAAACACCTGTAAGACCATCTTTCGTTGTTGATGAAATTTCTAATCCTTTTAGCATCTGTATGATTGAATTTTCCAATCCTCTCATAAACCATGTGATGCTTTTTTTGTATCTCTTTAAATCTATAATCGGGTATCCCACTAGCTGACCTGGACCATGATATGTTATATCTCCACCTCTATCAGTCTGGATAACTTCCATATCTGTAGGTTTTGCAGGAAGTAAATTCATTGAATCAGCATTCTTCCCAAGAGTATAAACCGAATTATGCTCTAACAATAAAATAATATCATTTAGATTATTTTTGATTATCTCTTGCTGTATTTTTTTTTGTAATTCCCATGCCTGATGATAATCGAATCTACCAAGCCAATAAAAATTTAGCTGGTGAGTTGATTTTGAAAGAATATGATTTAAAATTTCATTGAAATTAAATTTACTCAGATCAATCAATTGATTATTTATCACTAATAATTGAGATTGACTTTGTTTGCTTTGGATGTTTTTGTGCATATCTATCTAATTAAATTTAGGAACTCTTCTCTTGTTTTTTTTTCTTTTCTAAATATCCCAGTCATTGATGATGTTTGCATAATAGCATTCTGTTTTTCTACGCCCCTCATCCTCATGCATAAGTGTTCTCCTTCAATGACTACCCCTACTCCCTTAGGGTTTAAGAAATCACTAATACTATTTGCAAATTGATGTGTTAATTTTTCTTGTAGCTGTAGTCTTCTTGAAAAAATATCAATTATTCTAGGAATTTTGGATAGCCCAAGGACCTTTCCATTAGGGATGTATCCAACATGAACCTTTCCCATAAATGGGAGCAAATGATGTTCACATAGACTATAGTAATTAATATCCTTAACAATAATCATATCTTGATTATCTACATTAAAAATAGCTCCATTGACAACTTCTTCAATTGTTTTTTGATATCCACTAACAAGATATCTCCATGATTTTGATACTCTTAATGGAGTTTTAAGCAATCCCTCTCTATCTGGATTCTCTCCAATTTCAATTAACAAATCTTTCGTTATTTTTTCTATATTATCCATATTCTATATTTCATCTCCATAGTACTCTGTAAAAATTGTTCCTGTCTCTCTTAGTTTAATGCAATGTAATCTTGCTGGCATAGAAATCTCTGATGAAATTTGATTCCATATAAATACAACCAGATTTTCTGTTGATGGCTGCTTGTTATTAAACCACTCATTATCTTGAATTAAACTGTGATCAAGAACCTCAATGACTCTATCATTAACTATTTTATTCAAATCTTTTAGATTTATTATAAATCCGCTATCCGTATTGATCGGCCCTTTAATTGTAACATATAGGTCATAGTTGTGGCCATGAAGTTTTATATCTTTATCAAAAATTTTTGCATTCTTGCTTGCATCCCAACTGTCATTCCAGTACTTATGGGCGGCACAAAATTTATATTGTTTTGTTATCTGTAGCATATATAAGGGTGTTATTTAATCAGTTTAATTTAACATTCTGATGTGTAAGATTAAAAGCCTTTGAAAATTTTATTTTTCATCTTCAATCTGTAGAACTGGTGCTAAACTCCAATTGAATGTACTAATATCATTAATTTTTATTACACTTTCATATGAAATCTCTGCAGATTTAATCACATCATTAATATTGATGATAAGCTTAGTGTGATCAACATACTTATTTAGTTTACTAAGTGTTTTTTTAAATAATCCAATAGCTCCATTTTTATTAAAATTTGATATGTGAAAATATGCAACTGATAATTGAATTAGCGCCTGGATAAAAAGTCTGTCTTCTAGTTTATGTTCTGTCCACATCTCTTCAAAGTATTCGTGTGCATCGTAATAATCCTTTGCATTAAAAGAATCAACTCCCTTGTAAAAAAGTTGTTTTACCTCTTCATTCATTAATTAATCTCTTTATGTTCTCTATATGATATATAATAGACCTATTATTAACTGATTTTGAATATTTCATAATCGATCGAACTGAATTAAAAATTAAAATCATCTCTTTTGATAAAGTGAAACTATCTAATACTTCTAAAAGATCTGAATCTTCTTTTAAACCATTAGACTTAATCTTGCATGGTTTTGGATTTGATTGATTAAGACTAACATGAAAATGATTTAAAAACAATGATAAATTCTGTTTAATAAAATCATATCGAACAAATTTGAAATTAGAAATTTCATGGACTACGCCTATCATGTAAAGTTGCTCCACTGTTTTTACTCTATGCACCTCTAATTGCTCCATAGATATTTTTTCTTCCTTAGAGGCATCATGAAAATCATCAAATATTAATAGTTTGCATGCCATATCTAGAGAGTTTCTAATAGTATTTATATCATTATAACCAATAAAATTCATTGCTTTGTAGATAGGCCAAATAACTTGCAATGATTGTCCTTTTTGGCGCAAGCTCAACTCAACTAAAAACTCTAAAACATGCTTCCCATCAGAAAGATTAAGAATATTATCTAGAAGTTCATTTATTCTATCTGTATCTGAATTGTTAATTGCATCTTCAAGCTGATATATTGAAATGGTTTCATTCTTTATTACCTTTGGTTTTTCTTCGCTTGATTGAATCTCTTCAAATTTTAAACTATTGAGAAAATCAATTATATTTTTATTTGGGTCTTTAAGATTTAATCCTATGAGAGATTTTGATGCTTCAATAATTCTTATTGGGTGATTGATATAATTACTTTCTAAAAAAGGCTGTTTAAGAGCTAGTAATAAAAGGTTCACCATCTCATTTTCTAAGTTTGTAATATTATTAATATGATTCATAGTAAATAATTTTTAATTTATAGCAGACATGATCTATACTGGATTTTATATTATTTTAGCCCTATTTGTAATCAATAAACTTTCTACTTTTTCAAAAATTAATTTAGGTATTATTATGGGTCTTATGATACCTGATTTAGATATTTTCTTTAAATACCTTAATTCTAATAACAGCTTCCATGGAGGAATATTTCACAGTATATTTTTTTCTACCCTAGTGTTTATTATTCTATTGATTATCAGTGAATTTAATAGGAAAATTATTGATAGAAAAATTATCAATGGATTGTTCATAGGAACACTAATTCATATTTTTTTAGATATTCTTTTGGTCGGTGGAGAAATTTTATTTTATTGGCCTCTTCCAATTGGAGCCGTTGACTCTCTATTTAGAATAAATCTAAGCTATGAGATGCTATATATTTTATCATGCTTACAGTTTTTGCTTTTAAGATACTATGGCCATCAAATGAATTCGATGATAATTAAAACAAAATTTTTAAATAGGAATTCATGTAAAAGCATTAATACAATATCACAATTCATGAAATATCAATTCATATTATTCTCATTATTTTTAATAATGTTTGTATTTAACCTTCAATTTTCAAAAACTTTAATAGATTTTTCTATATTTTCTTCATTGATAGTTGCCCTATATTTTTCATATAATATAAAAGATATATTTAATAAGGATATTAAAATTGGATAATAATTACTTCCAAATCATTACAAAATTTTTCACATACTCATCAATACAAGCAAAGATTATCGCAACCATTGTTGCTTTTATTCTTTTCTTTGTAATTAGACGACTAATATTAAAAATTGTATATAGAACTACTGATGATGTTAAAACACGATATCAGTGGCATAAAATTACTAGCTATATCTCTTTTACATTAATCTCAATAATCATTGCTAATATTTGGCTTGAAGGTATAGAGTCTATTGCAACTTATTTGGGATTAGTCTCTGCGGGTATCGCAATTGCGCTAAAGGAACCTCTAACCAATTTTACAGGCTGGCTGTATATTATATGGAGAAGTCCATTTGATGTGGGTGATCGAATTCAGTTAGGAAAAGAATCTGGTGATGTTATTGATACCAATCTTTTTAATTTTACGCTAATGGAAATTGGAAACTGGGTTGATGCTGATGATCATACTGGAAGACTCATACACGTTCCAAATGGAATAATTTTCACAGAGACACTTGCAAACTATGGAAAGGGATTTAAATATATATGGAATGAGATGCCAGTGCTTGTTACGTTTGAAAGTGATTGGAAAAAAGCAAAAAAAATACTTTTAAAGATTGTTCATGAAAATGCAATAATTCAAACTAAAAGCGCTGAGAAAAAATTTGACGAGGCTACAAAAAAGTTTATGCTTAGAAAGCCTGATCTTGAACCAACTGTAATCACGAAAGTAGAGGCCAGTGGCATTGAACTCACATTAAGATACCTATGCCGACCTACGCTTAGAAGAGATACAGAACACAGACTATGGGAAGATATATTACTAGGATTTGAAGATCATGATGATATTGATTTTGCCTATCCTACAGAAAGAAGGTTCAATAACCACCTTGAAAGTAAAATAGCTACAAAAAAAAATGAAACTAGTTAGATATATATATAATAATAAGACTTCGTTTGGTCATCAAGCTAGCTCTGATAAAATTATAGATATTGGTGAGAAATTTAATTATGAGAGTATTCTGGATTTTATTTCAGAAAACAGCCAAGGGGTTACTGATTATATTAACTCTGATGACGCTCTAATTCTTGATATTTCAAATATAAGGATTCTTCCGCCTATTAAACCACGATCCTTAAGAGATGCATATGCGTTTAGACAGCATGTTGAAACAAGTCGAAAGAATCGAGGTCTTGATATGATTCAAGAATTTGATAATTTCCCTGTTTACTATTACAGTAACGCTGAAGCTGTAGTTGGTCCAGGGGATATATTTATTGATGATATGTTTATGAATAAATTAGATTTTGAACTTGAGGTGGCTATTGTAATTGGGAAAGAAGGTATCAATATAAAATCTTCTGAGGCCGATAATTACATAGGTGGCTTCATGATTATGAATGATTTTAGTGCTCGAGATTTACAGATGCAAGAGATGAAACTCAATCTTGGGCCTGCAAAAGGAAAAGATTTTTCAACATCATTGGGGCCTATTCTAGTTACTCCTGATGAACTTCAACATAATATAAAAAAAACAAATAATGGTTATAACTATTCACTAAAAATGGAATGTTATATTAATGATCAAAAAATATCTGAAGATAATCTAGGAAACATGTCATGGACCTTTGCTCAAATTATTGAAAGAGTTTCTATGGGCACCAAAATATACCCAGGTGATGTCATTGGATCTGGAACCTGTGCTACGGGATGTTTTTTAGAACTTAATCAAATAAATAATGAGCGATGGCTTAAAAAGGATGATACAATAGAGCTTAGGGTAGAAAATTTAGGATCCCTCATTAATACAATTAAATAATTATTAGAGGTTTTAAATGAAACAAATATTAAAAAATATTGCAATAGTAATTCTAGGTATAATAATTGGGATGATT
>CAZHKH010000035.1:0-12860 GCA_964532515.1 uncultured bacterium | reverse complement strand
ATATTAATTTATAAAGACAATATAAAAGAAATCAATGGCAAGGCTGAAGATACAACAAATAATATTATGGAATTAACGGCTGTGATAAAAGCTTTAGAATCATTAAAAGAACAGTGCCATGTTGTACTGACCACCGATTCAAATTACGTAAAAGATGGAATTACAGAATGGATTAAAGTTTGGAAATTAAATGGATGGAAAACAGCCAATAAAAAGGCAGTAAAAAATCAAGAACTATGGAAAAAGCTTGATTCTCTATCTACAAAACATATTATTGAATGGAAGTGGGTTAAAGGTCACTCCGGGCACCCAGGCAATGAGCATGCTGACCGACTTGCAAATGAGGCAATAGAAGAAAATGTATAGTTTATTATTAGAAATTTGGAATCTTCTTCTAATTATTTCCCCTTATTTGTTATTTGGATTTTTATTTGCGGGATTTTTATCCATTATTATTTCACAAGAATTTATTGAACAAAATTTAGGTAATAATCAGGGGATACTTTCTATTATTAAAGCATCAATCTTTGGAGTGCCACTTCCCCTTTGTTCCTGCTCAGTTATACCAGTATCTGCATCATTAAAAAAGCATGGCGCATCAAAAGGGGCGGTCACATCGTTTTTATTTTCAACTCCACAAACAGGCATAGATAGTGTGATGGTAACCTATGGTCTTCTTGGCCCAATGGTTGCATTGGTTAGGCCATTTATTGCTTTAATTACCGGAATTCTATGTGGATCTATTGTTTATGGACTGGATAAGGAATATGATAGTATAGATTCTAGCGATTGTCATGATGAATGCTGTGATCCTATCTATCAATCACCAATTAAAAGGATGTTAAGCTATTCGTTTATCACATTGCCAAAAGATATTATAAAGCCGCTCATTATAGGTATAGTAATCGCTGCTATGATTAATTTGTATTTGCCTGTCACCATTATTGATAATTTTATTGGACAGGGGTTTTTATCCATGATTATTATGATTATTATTGGCTTACCTTTATATGTATGTGCAACGGCATCAATACCCATTGCGCTTGCAATGATGTCGAAGGGCGTAACATTAGGGGCAGCACTTGTCTTTCTAATGGTTGGACCTGCTACAAATACAACATCCATCACAACAATGGTAAAAATATTAGGTAAAAAATCTACTATAATTACAATTTTCTCATTAATTATTATCAGTTTATTTTTTGGAGTTGTTGTTGATTCTCTCAATCTTTCTATACCCCGAATATTAGATGAAAATCATATTCATTCTCATTTATCCATAATAAATATTATATCTGCAATTTTTATGCTTATGATTGCAATAAATACACTCGTAGGTTCGATGAGAACCAACTCAAAGATTAAGAATGCAAATCATTTAACAATGAAAATTTCTGGCATGACATGCAACCACTGTGTAGAGACAATTACCAATGGGCTGCATACGATAGGAGTTACGGATATCAATATTAATTTAGAGTCATCTGTAGCAACGATGAGTACGAATCTAGATGAAAATCACATTAAAGATAAAATAAAATCACTTGGTTTTGAAGTAAGTGACTAATAGATAGTTTAATTCATCTCCAGAATCAAATTAATCATTATTATTATATCCTGAATATTAATTTCTCCATCACTATTAAGATCTGAAGCAATACTTTCATATACAGTGGGCTCTGTTATTTCTAAAATTATATTTACAGATATTATTACATCAAGAATATCAACAGATTCATCTTGATTTAAGTCTCCAAGTAGCACTGGTATATCATTAACTTCAAATACAATAGGGAATGAATCAATGTATTGGACATATGAATCTTGATTTGATATGAAATGTAAAATACATTCATAATTATTGGGATTTATACTCTGAGAGAATTCTACAATTATGGGTTCAAAATTAACCATGGCTTCCCCTGGAGGGATGTTTTCTAATTCTATCATTGGATTTATAATATTAATTTCACTTGATGAGCATGATAAGTTTATTTCAGGGTTTATAGCTAACCCCCAATCAGGGTTATTAAATAATACAGAAGTTAATTCAATGGTATCACCAATATTAATTTCTCCATCATCATCATCCATCATCATGTCGATATCTACCAATTCTATTTTTGGAAATAATTCAGTAGTGATTGCTTTTAATGCATCTACTCTTCCAGAGCCTAATTTACCTTGGATATATTCTTCAGTATTAACTTCGTATATTACAGGGTCTGCTGTAGCTACAATCATTGTATGAATCTGTTCCACCATCCACTCTGGATGAAGCGACTTCATCAATCCAGCAACGCTTGCTGCTACAGGACTTGCCATTGATGTTCCATACCAAGAGGAATATCCATTCCCATTATTGACACAACTTTCAATGGATTCTCCAGGTGATGCCAAATCAACAGTGCTATGGTAGGTAGCCCAGTGATTCCAAGTGTTATTAGGGCCTGAAGCAGTAACAGAGATTACATCTTCATAACTTGAAGGGTAGTGAGCTTGTTCAATATTTTCATTGCCTGCAGCAGCAAAAATTAATGCATTATAATCATTTGCACACATTGTTACCATTTCTTGTTCAAATAAATTATATCCACCGCCACCCCAGCTAAGATTAATAATTGAAAATCCTTGGGAATAATATCCTGCTTTTGCAGCATACAACAATCCAGTATATCCATTAGTAATGTAGCTTGGATCTTCTGATTCATTAGTACATTTAACGGACATCACACTACAATTAAACGCAGTAGATGCAATCCCAACATTATTATTAGTTGTTGCTGATAGTAGTCCGGCTACATGCGTTCCATGTGCCCAACCTCCATTATTTGGAACATCAGGATCGTTATCACCATATGAGGTACCAGAAACATCCCAGCCAACAAGATCATCAATAAAAGTGGACATATTATTATCCCAATTATCATCATCAATACCGTTGAGATCTCCAGGGTCAAATACCCATTGGCCATTTATATATTCAATAGTGCGACCATCTCCATCCGCATCTTCTCCTAAATTCTCCCACAGATTATTTACAAGGTCCTCATGTTGCCAATTAACTCCAAGATCAACCGAAGATAATATAATATCACGATTTCCAGGATTCTCATCTGATTCTATATCCCAAATATCCCATGCATCATTTGAGTTAATTTCATCAATATACCACTGATTATTGTATCTGGGGTCATTTGGTGTATATAATGGCTTACGTATATATTCAAAATCAACAAAATCAATACAATCTAAAGACTCTAAATCTAGCTTTATTTCTGATAAATTATATTTATCACTATCAAAATGAATTCTATAAATACGTGAAAAATGAATACCATTATATTGGTCTTCTTTAGATGCAAATTCTATCCATTTTTCAATTTTTGATACATTATTCTTCAATAAAATTTGATTTAAAATATCATTATCAACCAATTGTTGATTACTATTAAAAATCTTCAAATCATTAGCAGATTGATCTAAATGAAACAACAAAACTGAAGGTATCAAATCTCTGTGGGCCGCTGTAAGGACAGTAAATAATATTGGTAATAAATATTTTATCATTATAATTCTTTGATTTTTATAATCTTATATAGATTGAATGCATTCGACATATGCATCGATGTAATTTGAATTAATAAAAATTGATTTTACATCAATATAAGAATCAAAAATCGTTGGTTTAGCTTCATCTAGTATTAAAGAGTATGGTTTCTTGATTATCTCTAGTAAATCTCTTAGCACAAAACCGCTATATATCCAAGGACCAGGAGCAAGTATAATATGATCTACCTTACTCCTATTTTTTTGAATAAATGAAACAGTTTTTGATTCATTATGACTTTGGAAAATAGAAAGACTGATATTTTTATCTTTTATATTATCCTTAATTAAACGATTTAATTTATCCAGAGTCATGTTATTCTTTCCCGCTATTTTTTTGTGACCTAATAAATTCATATTAGGCCCATGGATAATTAGTATTTTTTTAATTATTAGCCCTCTAGAATTATATTAACTACTTGCACTACATCTAAAACATTAACAACGCCATCTTCATTAACATCAGCAGATTCATCAAATTCTTGACTTCCTATTGCAATATTTACAATTTGAATTATATCAAGAACATTAACAATAGAGTCTCCATTAACATCACCTAGCATACCACCACCTGAACTTATCAGTTCAATAAGTAACGCGATAGATTCACTAGCATTTGAACTAATATTAAGGTATGCATTATAGACTCCTTCTGCTAAACCATTATTTTGAGCAATAATATTAATCCCATCTCCATTACCCTCTAAAAGTTCTCCAGATACTTCATAATTATATAGTTCATTTAATCCTACCCATTCAGGTGCTTTTGTAATAATAGTTGTAAGATTGTCATGTACATAGGCGCTGTTATATGCCATTTGCAATCCTGAATTACCTGCAGCATTTTGAACTCCAACAGTTGCAGATGTAACATCTCCAAGCATTGAACCATAATTAATATTAATTTCACCTGTTTTATACATAACGATTTGGAAGCTATAAATACTATTATCAAAATAATTTGGCCAGTGCGATACATTATCAAACCACACTACCATTCTATCTTCATTTGCATGGTAGTAAACATCTCCCGAACATGAATTACTACAGTTATCATTAGCTGGATTCAAATCATCCCAGAATCCCATAATAGCTGGTCGTGGTGCAGATGTTGATGGGATTGAAGTATTATCCCATTCAGAATTATCTACACCAAAGCCTACCCATCCGTTAGGATTAATGACACATTCATTATATGTTTCCCCATAAAATGGGAAATCAAAACCTATATTGATTGATTCTCCTGATGTATCATTAGTTGGGAAGCTGTAGAGTGTCCCAATCTGAGAGATATCAATCCAATCAGGGCCAACATTAGACTCATTATCAGAATCACTCCAATAATTTTCTGCAATATCAGGCCCTCCCATAGGGTTTTCAAATTCACTAATTTTTAATGAATAGGTCAACATCGACTCATCCTCACCCGTGTTACTTATATTAATTAATGATACCTCAGTATCTCCATCACTCAAATCAAATATTAAATCATCAGCACTATAGCTTAATTCTGGATCTGGTAAATCAATAGCATCTATTCCATCTAAGTATGTTGCCCCAGTACTCAATGGATCAAGATAATTACTCATACCCAAATTCCAAGACGTAGATGTTTTACCATAGGTATCATAAGTAATTGATGTGCATGAAGCCGTGCCCCCATAAAGCTGTCCAATAATTCTTTGATTAAAACCATCAAAAAGTGGTGAACCTGATGATCCAGGCTCTGTTGTTCCATCTTCCCAATTATTTACATCCCAATAATTCCCACTATTTGAGGCGTTATTATAGTCAAATGATATTTTTTTAATATCACCTGATGGATGATGAATTCCAACAGGAGTGCTTGGAGTTGATCCAGAAACATCCCAACCAGCGTAATGGACATTATAGCTTTCTGGAGGTGTTTCATTTAAAAGCAATAATGCGAAATCAGATGTTGAGCTATTTGCCATTAAGGATGAACCAGAAACAGTCATATTTGTTGGACCATTTTGATTACTACATGTTGCACTTTCATAATTAAACATAAAAATCCATGAATTATTTCCACCCAGACAATGATTAGCTGTTAGAAAATAGGGTGATAAATCCTGTGAAGTATTATTTACTAATGATCCTGTGCATAATCGAGAACCTCCAGAGGTAAGTATCATTGCAACTGATCTAATTTCATCTCTCCAATTATCTCCAACTGCGCAATTCACATTATTATTACAACTACCAGAATCTCCATAACCTCGATCCTCATTAAAGAAAACATCTCTATAGTCGTGCGCTACAATATTAACACTAATTTCACCGGCAAACTCTGGGGAAGCTGGTTCATTATATTCAAGTATAATCACATCTCCTACAACAGGAGCAGTCGAAAAACCACCATGAGGCTTATGATTAAAATTAGTAAATGCACCTAGAACCATTTCTTTATTATTAGAATAAACAAAAAATTCTGCACCTTCAGGAATATTAAATCTATCATAAATTAGATTTAATGAATGAGCTCCAGGGGATTCAATTCTTAATTGCCAAATAGCAGATCCATCATCATGAATGCTCCATACACCATGAGTATTCATGGAAAAATCAACAGATATAGGATTTGCGAATCTATAGGGTTTTTGTTCAGATGAATTTCGTTCATTTTCATCTTCATCAATAAAATTTTGAACATCAAATGAAGGAAGTGTGTGAGTTGGAATATCTATGCTTTGTTCTAAGCTAAAGCTCTTAGGTGTCGAGTCGACTGAAACTTGTCCAAATAATAATGTAAAAGTAATTATAATATTAATTAATAATTTATAAATCATGCGTCTCTCCATTTGTATTATTTTCAATATAAATTTTTCTTTATGTAAATAAAAATGAATAAAATTTACAACATGTAACAAATATATATATCAAAACTATTTTTTAGAATTGATTAACTCTACATTAAATCCTCTAGACTTAATTTGCTCATTAATTTCTTCTAAGTTAACTTTTTCACTATTAAATCTAAAATTTAACAATGCAACAGAATTATCATTGCTCATCCAGATTTCATAGTATTCTATTCCATTAATATTATTAATCATTTCATCAATTTCATTATTACAATCTGAACATTCTAAATTTGTAATAACAATTGTTGTCATATGCTGACTAGT
The DNA here is from genome assembly GCA_964532515.1 of uncultured bacterium. Taxonomy (GTDB): domain Bacteria; phylum Fidelibacterota; class Marinisomatia; order SCGC-AAA003-L08; family D37C17; genus TMED161. The sequence goes on along the minus strand of CAZHKH010000035.1, from coordinate 6,102 downwards.
TTTATTTGCGACAAAACACGATATTGATGAAATAACAACAATAAATATGATTAATTTATGGAACAAAATATTTTTTTTCCTTTTCAATGATATATGTAACTTCTATTTGATTTATAAATTTAACAATTATTTAATATGTTCAAATTAATATTATTCAATATACACTCAGTTTATATGTTATTCATTATGCTTATGGGCTGCCTGCTATTTTCATCTAGCTGGACCTATCAAGCTGATCTTTTAAATGCAACTAATAATAATAATATTGAAATTAAAGAATTAATAGGGAATGTTATTATTCAAAAAGATAGTACCACTTTATTAACTAATCGAGCATTACTTTACTCCAATAGTGATGAACTCCAGCTGTTTGGTAATATTCAAATGATAGATAGTGACAATAGATTAACTTGTGACACGTTATATTATTTTTCAGATAATAATGAATATATTATTTCTCTGGGGAATGTACATCTATCAAATAAAGAAACTACTATTACATCAGATTCTCTTTATTACTCAATCTCTCAGGATTCAATATCTGCTTATGGGAATGCATATTTAAGGAACTTAGAGTCTAACATGAATGCTCATATAATTAACCTTATAAAAAGCGATGGATATTTTGGATATTCATTTCATGCTAAAGATAATGTGCGCATCAATGATAATAATATAAAAATTAATGGATCAGAAATCATTTATATTGATTCCACTCAACATATGAGTATTTTAGAAGATGCAAATATAACTGATCAAAATAAAGAATTATTAGGAGAGAACATATTTATTCAGTTCCAAGATTCTATTATACAGGAAATCATGATTGATGAAAATCCCGTTGTATATAGCAAAGTTGATGTAAAGCAGTTTAATGAAAATATTACACCAGGTCAGTTAGTTGATATTATGCGCGGAGAATCTATGAGGATACAGTACAGTAACAATAAATTAGAAAAAGTAAAAATAATGGGTATGGCTAGTTCTTTGTATCATGTTATTGAGAATATGCTTTTAGAGGGTACAAATGAAGTTTCAGGAGATACAATGTTATTTTCATTTTCAGAGGAAGAATTAATAAGGATTATGGTAGAAGGAGGCGGAGCTGGTTTATTTACTCCAGAATTTGAAAATTCTAATATAGATTCTGTGATTTATTATTTTGCTGAAAAAATTGATTATGATATTTTAAATAATATAAATCATTTTTATGATGAAGGAACTATTCAATATCAAGAAACTAAATTAGAGGCAGATTATATAAACGTTAATTGGGATACTAATAAATTAAAATCTTATGTGACTAATAATATTAGGCCTATTGTACAAACGGATAGGAAGAGTTCCCCGATGAGGGGAGACACCATATACTATGATCTTATTTCTAAAATTGGAATTATAAATAAGGGTAAAACGGAGCTTAATAATGCTTATTACCATGGAGATGAAATAGTCCATGATAGTGATAATAATATATATAGTTATGATGGCGTCTATACATCCTGTGATTTAGACCATCCCCACTATTATTTTTTAAGCAAGAGGATGAAAATGATTCCTGATAAATATATTATTGCAAGACCTCTTGTCCTTCATATTAAAGATTTACCAATTATAGGTTTTCCATTTGCAGTGCTCCCAAACCAAGGAGGACAAAGACAAAGTGGATGGATAATGCCAACCTTTGGTTATTCAGAGAGCAATGGAACATATTTCCATAATTTTGGATATTACCATGTTCTTAGTGACTATTCAGAAATTAAATGGTTATCAAATTTTTATGATCGAAAGGGATTTAAAATTAATTTTAATTTTAAATATAATAAGAAATATCAATATTCAGGGAATTTATCATCTACATTGGTTCAAGATTTAAATACTAGTTCCTATGATATCAAAGATATTTTATCAGATGCAACTCAAAATAATAACTTTGTATGGTATCATAGTCATCAAATTGATCCCACTCAAAATTATAATTTTAATATTCATTATATATCAAAAGATGATTTCTATCAACAAAGTCAAGTAGGCTATAATTCAGATACAAGGCTACAACAAAACATCATATCATCTTTTAACTATAGAAAATCGTGGGCAAATTCAGACAATTCTATTAGTATGAATTTATCTGATAGTTATAATCGATTATTAAAGGGAGAGCCTCCTACCAGCACCCACCCATCATTTTATCGAACAAGAGTATTACCTAAATTAAAATTTATTCATGGAGCTAGACTTCTTTTTGGAGATGGACCCAAGTGGTATAATTCAATATACTATAGCTATAACTCTGATTTTAAAATTTCGCTTGAGGAGGGCCATTATTTATCGAATGACGATCAGGAACAAGATAGCATCAGATATAAAAATGGCATAAATCACCGATTATATTTAAAAGGATCACAAAAAATATTTAGCCACATTAATTTAAGCACCTCAATTAATATGTTAGAGAGCTGGATTTATGGATATAAAGAACAAAAAACTGATTCTAATGGATTATTTATAGATAATAATCATATTAATTTTGGAGATTCTTATAAAAGAAGATTGACAGGAGATTTTTCATTAAGCATGAGTACAAAGCTATATGGTATCCTCTCAACAAATTTGCTTAAACTCAGCGCTATTCGGCATGTTATATCACCATCATTATCCTATTCATATAGACCAGATTTTTCAAATTCCAGCATATTTGGATTTGATATTAACTATATACAGACTGATGCAGATGGAAAAATGTATGATTATTTTTCAAATTCACTTGTTCCGGCAACGCCTACAACTAAGCGAGAAACATATAATTTTAGATTAAACAATGATTTTTATGGTAAAATTTTAAATAATGGAGAATTTAAAAAAGTTCATCTATTGAATTTATCTAGCTCGCTATCTTATAACCCTACATATGATGAATTCCATTGGTCTTATTTAACATCTTCATTAAGAAGTACAATATCCAATAATCTTAATCTTAGTATTAATATGAATCATGATTTATATAAGCTCAATAATGGTGTAAGAATTAATCAAATAGGAGATTTTCCACGATTTTTAGATATGAATTCTTCTATACAATTTAAGTTACAAGGAAAAAAAATTACAGGTTTTCAAGAATCTGTAATGGGCTCTAGTAATATTTCAGATACTACAAACTATAGAAATTCTTTATCATTAGATACCTATGAACCCATTATAGGTGATGCTAACGTTTGGGAAGCCACGTTTAATATGGGTTCTTTTTTTAAACACAATCAAGATACAGATAGCTGGGATAAAGATTTTTGGTTTGATTCAAATCTAGAATTTAATCTTACAAAAAATTGGACAGTGTCATATTCAGCCCGATTTGACATCATTCAAAATGAAATTTTAAGACATAATTTAATTATTCATAGGCCATTGCATTGCTGGTTATTTAGTTTTCAGTGGTACCCCGGTATAGGTGATAGCAATTTTGGAAGGGGCTTCCAGCTACTCATAAGAGTTAAAAACCCTGATTTGCAAGATGTGAGACTTAAGCATACTGAAGGGAATATGTTTGGCTTCTAATAATCAATTGAATAAATTCTATAGATTTATTTTTAATCATTTAATTACTATATGTTGATAACAGATAAAATAAATAAGAACACTATAGTGACGCCATTACGTGGCTCTAATAGATCTGAGGTAATCCAGGAATTATTAGATACCCTTGTGACCAATCAATTTTTAATGACATCAATAAAATTATTTTCATTTATTGATGCCCAAGAAGCAGAAAGTTGCTCTACTACCAGAAGAGGTGTTGCATTTCCACACTCTATATCAAAAGAAATTGATGAATTAGTTTGTATATTGGGTGTTTCTCAAGATGGTATAATGTATGATAAAGATGATGTTCACCCCTGTCATATTATACTATTGAGTTTATCTCCAATAAAAGATAAGGATGCACATAGAAAATTTATTTCTAGATTTAGATTATTATTATCAAATTCAAAAAATAAAATAATTAATTCTGCATCAGTATCAGATATAGAATTAGAAATTAAGAATTGGGAAAAACACTTAATTGAGGAAAATCTATAATGCCAGAACAAATAAGAAATATTAAAGGGACGAAAGATTTACTTCCCACTGATAGCAGATTATGGCTTGAGACAGAAAGTATGATTCATAATTTTATGAGTTTACATGGATATTCTTTAATGAGAACCCCAATTTTTGAAAAGACTGAGCTATTTAGTAGAAGTATTGGTCAAGAAACTGACATTGTTAATAAAGAAATGTATACATGGGTTGATGTAGATGGCACTAGCTTAACCTTAAGACCAGAATTAACAGCATCTGTAATCAGGTCTTATATACAAAATCAATTGGGGAATCTATCTCCACTTCAAAGAGTTTATTATATTGATTCTTCATTTAGACGAGAGAGACCGCAAAAGGGTCGGCAACGACAATTTACTCAATATGGCGTAGAGGCCATTGGGTCCCAGAATCCAGAGCAAGATGTAGAAATTATTTTAATTGCGTCAAGAATTTACCAGATGCTAGGTATAGATGATATTGAAATTCATATTAATAGTATTGGATCCAAAGAGTCTCGATTAGCCTATTCAAAATCATTGGTTGATTTTTTAAGTCCATATAAAAATGATCTTAGTACAATTAGCCAACAACGTTTAAAAACAAATCCTCTACGGATTCTTGATAGTAAATCAGAAAAAGACATTAAAATAATAGAGGATGCGCCATTAATTTCTGATTATTTAACTAAAGATGACTCCAAGAATTTTGAAGAAATATTAAACTTATTAAATAGTTTAAATATAAATATCATAATCAATACAAAACTTGTTAGAGGGCTTGATTATTATAATGGAATGACCTTTGAAATCATTAGTAATAATATTGGCTCACAAAGTGCATTATGTGGTGGTGGTCGATATGATAAATTGGTTGAATATCTAGGTGGGAAGGCTACTCCTGCCGTTGGATTTGCAGCTGGACTTGAACGATTAATTTTAATATTGAAAGATAAACAAGAAAATATAGCTTCTAATAATATTGATATTTATGTTATATCATTAAATGAGGAATCTGTCTCGTATTGTTTTGCAATCGCAGATAAACTAAGAAACACATTGGGCATTAAGGTTGTATGTGAAACACTTAGACGAAGCATGAAATCACAACTTAGAGAAGCAAATAAGAATAATGCAAAATTTGCGATACTAGTTGGTGAAGATGAAATTAAAAATGGAAAAGTTACAATTAAAAACATGGAAGATGGGACACAAACAGATGCTTCAATAGATGAAATTGAAAATCATTTTGGTGTTGATTACGAATATAAATGATGCAACATGTTATTATTGTTCATTTTCATGAACTCAGCTTAAAAGGGAAAAACAGATCCTGGTTCGAAAAAATTTTATTAAAAAATATTAAACGACATCTTTCTAGCCTCCCATATAAAAATATTAGCAGACTTTTTGGTCGGATTGTTATTCAGAGTATTGATATTACGTTATGGAATAAATACTGTAGAGTGCTATCAGATTTAATCGGAATTAGAAATTTTATTTTAGCTTCAGAAGCACGGCTTAATATTGAAGATATAAAAACAGTATCTCTCAATGCATGCAACACCGAGGACAAATCAAGCAGCTTTCGAATTTCTGCAAGGCGTCAGAATAAAAATTTTAAATATAATTCTCAAGATATTAATCAAATTGTAGGTGAATATGTTAAAGATAATACAGGGTTTGAAGTTAATCTAAATAACCCTGATATAGAGATATTCATTGAAATAGTAAATGAAAGTGTATTTATTGGGACAAAAAAAATACAGGCATATGGCGGATTGCCGGTTGGGACTGGAGAAAGTGCATTATCATTAATTTCTTCTGGGATTGACTCGCCTGTTGCATCATTTAATATAATTAAGAGGGGTGTTGTATTAGATTATATCCATTTTCATAGCGCTCCAGCAACAAGTAAGCAGTCTATCTATAATGTTGTAAATATTTTAAAAGAGCTTTGCAGATATCAGATGGATTGTAGGCTTTATTTGTTTCCATTATTAGAGATTCAAAATTTAATTATGGA
>CAZHKH010000034.1:477-13035 GCA_964532515.1 uncultured bacterium | reverse complement strand
TACTATCTAGTGGCTATACGAGTCTTACATGGAATGCATCAAATCTTCCTAGTGGTATGTATATTGTAAAAGCAACATCAAATACATATACAACCTCACAGAAATTGATGCTATTAAAATAAGATTTTAATTTAAATAAATAATAAAAGCGCTCTTTTTAATCTATTAAGAGCGCTTTTAAATTTTACATAAGAATAATTAATTAGATATGAACTTTCATCAATCAGAAATTAAAATTTTATCAAATAAGAGAGGTTTTATTTTGATAACTGATATCCTTATCAATAAAATATCAGAAATATCTAATTATAAAATTGGAATTCTTCATTTATTTATTAAACACACATCCGCATCTCTTACCATAAACGAAAATGCCGATTCTACAGTTAGATCAGATATGGAAGCACACTTTAATCAAATGGTCCCTGAAGATGCTTCTTACTATAGACACACTTTAGAGGGCCCAGATGATATGCCGGCTCATATAAAATCAACAGTTATTGGTAATACTCTTTCTATACCTATTTTAAATGGTCAGCTTAATATAGGGACATGGCAAGGTATTTATCTTTGTGAGCACAGATCTCAACCCCATCAAAGGAAAATTGTAGCAACTATTTATGGAGAATTAGACTAAAATCAATTACGTTTTGTTACACATATTTTTTTTCTTCCATAAAGAATTAGTACGTAATTTATATACAGAGATAAATACAATATAGAGGAGCTTATGAAACGCGCAATAATACTAAGTTTTTTATTTACTTTTTTATTTTCAGATACAGTGAGCTTTGAAAGAGCATCACTTATTGCACAAAATTTTACCAATGCAAGAATCAATTCATTTAATTTGGTTTCTGTTGAAACAGTAGAAGAAAACGCTAGAGTATATTTCTATATTTTTAGACTTCAAGATCGTGGATTTATAATTGTTTCTGCAAATGATTCTGCGATGCCTGTTTTGGCATATAGCTTTAATAATATATTTGATACCAATCTTCCAGTTCAAGTTGAATATCTTCTAAATACATATAAGGATAATATTGATTTAATTATTGATAACAACATTAATTCAACTTTAGAAATCAGTAATTTGTGGGAGCTTTATTCTTCTCCATTTGAATATGAGCAGAATAGAGATGTTTCTCCTTTACTGACATGCAATTGGAATCAAGATTCTCCTTGGAACAATATGTGCCCGGAAGATCAAGATGGTCCCGGAGGGAATGTCTACGCTGGCTGTGTAGCTATTTCAATGGTGCAGGTAATGTATTACTGGGGATACCCTGAAGTAGGGTATGGTAGCCATGGATATACTGCTGGTGGATATGGATATCAGTTTGCTGATTTTGGAAATGCCAATTATTTTTATTCTGAGATGGAAGATAATTTTGCTACAGAAGCATCTCAATTAATGATATATCATGCTGGAGTTGCAGTAAATATGGGGTATAGTCCAAATGGTTCAGGTGCTAGTGTTATGGGTGGTAGTAACTCAACATACAATGCAATGAAAAATTATTTTATTTTTGATCATGGTATCTCGCGAATTTATCCAGAAGATTATTCAACGTCACAATATAGACAACTACTGCAATCAGATCTCGATAGCAATCAACCAATTATTTACGTTGGATATAGTGATGAAGGTGGTCATGCATGGAATATTGATGGCTATCAGGATGACTACTTTCATAGTAATTTTGGATGGGGAGGATCTAATAATGGATATTATCTATTAAGTGCCATGAATGGTTTTAATTCAGGCCAAGGAGCATTAATTAATATTGTTCCAGAAGAATTAGATGAGCCTCATATTGTATTAACAGAGACTGAGTATTTTGAGCTTGAAGGAGATGGAGACCAAGTTGTAAATCCAGGAGAGTCTGTCCTCTATTATACTACCATTGAAAATTTTGTTCCTTGGAACGATGCTAGTGAAGTTACATTGATTCTTGAATCTTTAAGTGAAGATATTGAAGTAGTTAGTGAATCAATAAACGTTGGTGATTTAAATTCTGGTGAAGAATATGTAACTGATTACCCTTTCATATTATCAGTCTCTGATTTGGCATCGCTAGGTGAGCATTCAATGAAATTGCATATTCTTGCAAATGAAGGTGAATACGTAGAGTCTTTTGATGTCTCATTAGATGTCTCTCTCTTCCAAGCTGGTTTTCCGTATGATACCTTTGATCAAATATTAACTAATCCACTAATAGTTGATTTAGATGGAGATAGTGATAACGATATTATTTTTTCTGATAACATGGGATATGTGCATGTAATAGAATCAGATGGGACAACCTCTAACTCCAATTTTCCTTACGAAATAGGTGGTAACGTTTGGGGTTCAATCGCTGCTGATGATATTGATCTCGATGGTGACATCGAGTTTGTAATCACTACAAAAACAATGTATATATACATATTTGATAAAAATGGTCTAGAAAATTCCTATTATGCAGGTAAGTATCTACTTGGCACTCCAGCAATTGGTCAGATTGACTCTGATCCGTACCTTGAAATTGTTGCAGGCACCTTTGGCCCTGGAGCGACGAGTGAAAATGAATTACTTGTTATTAATCATGATGCAACAGATGTCCCAGGCTTTCCAATGATAATAGGCGAGAAAATTAAGATGGGTGTTGGATTAGCTGATTTTAATAATAATAATTTAGATGACATTGTTTTTGGAACAAATTCTGATAATATTTACTTAGTTTATGACTCCTCTGAAATAGCACCAGGATTTCCTGTTAATTTAAATGATAAAATTCAGTCAGATCCTTCAATTGTTAGCTATGGTGATGATAAATATATTTTTGTAGGTTCAAAAGATGATCATTTATATTCATTGGACTCAGATGGAAATATAAGATTTTCTATAGAAACAGATGGGAATGTATACACATCCCCCTCTTTTAATGATACAGAACAAGGCCTTATGATATTTTTCTCATCATCAGATGGAAAAATATATTCTATAGATATTGATGGAAATTCTTTTTCTGGTTGGCCACGTGATGTTGGTGGTGAAGTGATAGGGTCTAGTGTTTTTGCAGATTTGGATAATGATGGTTATGATGAAATTATATCAAGTGTCAACAGTGAAATTGTTATTTTAAATGAAGATGGAACAGACTTCATATATAACTCTATAATGCATGATCTTCCACTAGCTAGCGCTCCTACAGTATTAGATATTAATCAAGATGGGACTTTAGAAGTAGTAGTTGGAACTGGAACAGATTTATCTAGCATTGATTTTAAATTTAATTCTAACAATATATCTCCTTCGAATATGTATAGGGGGAATATAAACAGAACTGGTTTTTATGTATCTACGTCAAACATAGAACTAGGAGATGTTAACCAAGATATGACATTAGATGTCCTTGATATTGTCATGCTTATTAATTTTGCAATAGGGAATACATACCCAAGTGATTTAGAATTCTTTTTATCAGATATAAATTCTGACTTAACAATTGATATTTTAGATATTGTTATACTTGTCAATCTAATTCTAGAGTAAAACTTAAAAAGTAAAGGAAATTTTTAATGAATTCATTTTTAAGACAAATATTTTTACTAACAATGATAATAACATTTGTTTATTCTGAGAATAATCAAAAATTTAATATCTCAAGTAAAGATTCAAAAAAAGTAACCATTCTATTTGAGAATGAAGAGGTAAGGACGGAAAGATTAAATAACTATGATCAATTCATTGGTTACAAGACATTGACAATAGATGATGGTCTACCAGAACTTCCCAAGTACACACTGAATTATGGATTAAATCCATCTAAAGTTTATCAAGTTTCTTATAATATTATTGAGTTTCATACAGTCGAAGATGTGAATATTTTTCCACACCAATCAGCAGAAAGACTTAACTCTGAAGAAAATTTAGATTTATATGTTAATTCTGTATATAGAGACTCTTATGATATATTTCCATTAGAAATCATTAAGGATAGTAGGGCAACTATGCGAGGGAATGAAATTATCATGATTGATCTCATTCCATTTAGTTATAATAATTCTAACAAATCATTGATTGTTTATGATGAGATAGAAATTATTATAGAAGAGATTGGAGATAGAGAGACAGTTTCATCAAATTTTAAAAGATCAGAAACTTTTCAAAATATATATAATAATATGATATTAGATACTTTTGATGATAGAGAGATAGATTTTCAAGACCCTTCAATTTTATATATTTGTGGAGGTTCATCAATAGATTATACCTATCTAAATTATCTTGTTGATTGGAAACGTAAGCAAGGATATCAGGTTACAACTGTAGATTTAACTGAGATAGGCGGTAATTCTACAACATATATAAAAAACTATATAGAAGATGCTTATAATAATTGGGAAAATCCACCAGAATTTGTTTCACTGATTGGAGATGCTAGTGGGAGTGGTACTGTTCCAACAGTTCCTACATATACAGTTGGTGAAGGTGGTGGTTGGAATGGAGTCTATGCAGAGTCAGATTTACCATATGTACTTTTAGATGGAGATGACTTATTGGCAGATGCCACCATTGGAAGAATATCAGTTAGGTCAGAAAATGAATTTTCTGTAGTAGTAAGCAAAATTATTGGATATGAAAAACTTTATGCTGGATCAGATTGGATTGAAAGTGTTGCACTTGTTGGGGATCCATACGACTCTGGAATCTCAACTGTTATTACGAATGAGTATATAGCACAGATTATGGATAATTATGGAATGGAGGATATTAATGAGCAGTATTCAGGTAGCAATACATTTGATGATTTCATGAGAGATCAAATTAATGCAGGTGTATCATATCTAAACTATCGAGGGTTTTATGGATTTAGTGGATTTACAGATAGCGATGTAAATCAATTGTCCAATGGATTCAAGCTACCATTTTTAACAACTTTAACTTGTGATACTGGATCTTTTGCTACAGATGTTTCATGCATATCCGAGACATTGTTTAGAGCAGGGACTTCAGTGAATAATCCAAGAGGAGCTATTGCGGTTGTTGCTACAGCACAACCATACACTCACACTGCGTTTAATAATATCGTTGCGATGGGCATGTATAGTGGAATCTTCCTTTATGGAGCAAAAACGGCAGGAGAGGCTCTTGCATATGGTGAACTAGCTCTTGCCTTAGCTTACCCACAAAATCCCAACAATAATGTTTATTATTTTTCAGCATGGAATAATTTGATGGGTGACGCATCTACATTATTGTGGACAGATACGCCTAAAGTTCTAATTGCCGATCATTTAGAAAATGTTTCAATGGGAAGTGATGATGTGGTTACTGTATATGTTATTGATGAAAATGAAAATCCAGTAGAAGGCGCAAATGTTAATTTAAATTTAGGAGATGTATATGTAAATGGGAAAACTGGTTCAGATGGAAATGCCTTTATATTTATTGATGATTTTATGGGACAGAGTGGAAGCGTAGATGTTACAGTTACATGTCAAGATTGTTTGTTTTCAGAAACATCTTTTTTATTGAGTCAAGCTAATATTCTTCCAGAGGTTCAGAACTCAACTTTAAGTTTTAGTGAAATTAACTTATCAAATAATAATAATCTTATTAATCCTGGAGAAGAAATTTCAGTAGATTTTGAAATATTAAATAATACAGGTGCAAACCTAGAGGATATTAATGTCCAAATTAAATCATCAGATATATCGCTTTCATCTGATAATGTAATAACAATATCTAATATAAACTCTGGAGAGAGTGTGTTGGTTCAGGGTTTAATATTAAATATTCCCCCAAATATTCTTCCAGATACCGAGCCACTATTTTATGTAAATATTTCAGGTAATAATTCTTCATTTCAATCAAATCAGTTTTTGAATTTAGAAGTGTATTCAGGAACTGTTTTTTTAAGTGTAGAAGGCAACTTTCCTCCAGGGACTACTAATGATTTTAATATCGAATTATACAATTCAGGTGAGATTAATTTTGATCAACTCTATGGTGAGATTTTATATACTAATGTAGATTTGTTTTTTAGTCCTGAAGCTATTTCATGGGATGATACTCCAATAGGAGAATCTAATCTAACTTCAAATATTCAAATCTCAACTTCAAGTGAAATTATTAATGGCTCAACGTATAATATCCCAGTTAGAGTTTATGATGATTATACTTTTGAGCAGATAGTTAATTTTCAGCTTACCATTGGTGAGGTTTCAGTTTCAGATCCTTTTGGACCAGATTCTTATGGATACTATATCTATGGTGAAGAAGACTCTGATTATGATTTAGCACCAACTTACTCATGGGTTGAGATCGTTCCTTCTCAAGGTGGAGATGGATATCAATTAGATTTGAATGATAATGGGAATAATCAAGATGATGTTACAACGATTGATCTTCCTTTTACATTTACTTTCTATGGAGAAGACTATGATGAAGTTTCTGTTTGTAGTAATGGCTGGATATCCTTTGGTGAAACGGATTTAGAATCATTTAGAAATTATCCTATTCCTGGGACAGGTGGTCCATCACCAATGGTTGCTGTATTCTGGGATGATCTTGAAGATGGAGATGCGTATGCTTATTATGATGAAGAGAATGATAGATTTATTATAGAGTGGTATAATTTTGATACTTATTATGCAAATTCAAGTGAAGAATTTCAAGTGATATTATATAATACCGGTTCTCAAACACCAACGGGTGATGATGAAATATTATTGCAGTATAGAGATTTTAGTAATACTAGTGTTGGAAGTTATCCAGTAGGGAACTATAGTGGCCCAGTGGTTCATGGACAGTATACGTCTGTAGGTATTGAAGATCATACAGGATTAGTTGGATTAGAGTATACTTTTAACAATCAGTATCCTGAAGCAGCGGGCACTCTTTCAGATCAGTCGGCACTTTTTATTACAACAAGGACTTCTTCGCTTTATGCTCAACCTAATATTGAATTTTCACATGATAGTTTTGATTTTAATTTAGATCCAGATGCCTCAACCAATGAAATTTTAAGTATAACAAATTCAGGAGAACCAGATTCCTATTTAACTTATAGTTTGGCAGTTTCTCCATTTGTAAATCAACAGTCAATTGTTGATGCTGGTGGATATGCTTGGTCATCATCAGATTCAGATGAATATATTGATTATGATTGGATTGATATTTCAGATGATAACACTACACTTGAATTTGAAAGTAATGATGAATCTCCAGGATACTTTGATATAGGCTTTAATTTTCCTTTTTATGGTATGAATTATACTGAAATATTAATTAATCCAAATGGATGGATTGGATTTGGTGATGATAACAATGAATGGGATAATCAAGGAATTTTTGATGAGGGATCTCCTCGGAATGCAATTCTAGGATATTGGGATGATTTCAATCCAGTAAGTAACGACAACTCTGTTGGAGAAGGCTATGTGCGTTATCATTCAAATGGAGATCGAATGGTAATTTGGTATGATGATGTAATCCATTGGACAAATAATGAAATTCGCGCTGATTTTCAAATTATTTTATACTCATCAGGTGAAATAGCAGTTAACTATAGATCCATAGAAGGAATTTCTAATGATGGAGCTACAATTGGAATTATTAATGCTGAGGGAGATATCGGGCAGCAAATACCATTTGATGAAATGAATTTTTCAAATCCATTATCACTCTCATATAAATTATCTCCAGATTGGGTTTCTTTGAGTCAAAATGAAGGTGGGATAGGATATCAAAATACTGACGATATTATCATTAGTATTGATATGGAAGGATATGAGTCTGGTGATTATATGTCATATTTAATTCTTGAATCTAATGCTTCAGCAAATATTGTTATTCCTATAGAGGTTAGTGTTGAACATTTCCTATTAGGTGATATAAATGCTGATGGAGCAATTGATATTCTAGATGTTGTTAGGTTGGTTTCACTAATATTAAATAATGATGCTACAGATTACGAGCTATTTGTTTCTGATTTAAACGAAGATAATGATGTAAATATAATGGATGTCATTCTGCTTGTTCAGATTATCCTAAATTAATTTATTTATTTTGATGAAGAAATATAAAGAACCAAAAATAAATATATCAAAAGTCTATACAAAGAGTGGAGACTCTGGGAAAACCCAGCTTATTGGTGGCGAAAAGGTTTCTAAAGATGATTTGCGAGTTGTGGCATATGGCGAAGTTGATGAGTTAAATGTTACTATAGGCTTTGTTGCTTTTTATTTAAAGAAATATCCTAAAATTAAGAATTTTGAACATATAAATACCCGTTTATCATCTATACAAAATGAATTATTTAATCTTGGTACTGTTTTAGCTTCTATTGGTACTGATTTACCTTCTAATTCACCTAAAATTCAAGATAATGATATCTCAATTCTAGAAGATGACATTGATGGGATGAATGATGACCTTGAACCGTTAAAATCATTTGTTCTTCCAGGAGGAAATGACTTAACACTTCAAATACATTCTTCAAGGGTAGTCTGCCGTAGGACTGAAAGGAATGTTGCAACGGTAATGAGAGAATATCCAAACGAAGATATTAGGGTTCTTAAGTATTTAAATCGCTTATCTGATTATTTATTTGTTTTAGGAAGATGGGTTTCAAAATATATAAACGAAGAAGAGAAACTCTGGAATCCTAATAATATTTCTTCAAATAAAAAATAGTCATTAATAGATAATTATTAATATATAAGATGTCTCCAATCTTCTATAGCTATAGATTCTTTTTTAGATTGCAACCATTCCTCATATCCACCAGGAAATCTTTTGTTTAAAAGCAATTGAGATTTAATGGCAGAGTATTGTTCATTGTAATCATCTTCATTCAGCTCTGATTTACTTACTAACTTAATATACGCATAGGCTGTTGGAGTTTTTATTAATTGAGAAATATCTCCTGCAGATGAGAGGGAGAGCAACGCTCCTTCTAATTCAGGTGATTTCCCAATGCCTTTGAAACTTTCAGAGGCTTTAGTATCTAAATTTAATTCAATATTTATTAGTTCATTAGAAACAGAAAGATCATTCCAATCAGAATCTCTTGATTCTAAGATTATTGATTTTGATTTTTTTTCCTTTCCATCCTTAAGTAAAACTCTCTTAATACTTTCTTTTACTTCTTCAAAGGGTTTAAAAGTTTTGTCTTTTTTATCTATAATATGGAAAACAGCAATTCCATTTTTCATTTCGATAGGTTCTGATGTTGAGTTTATATCACCATCAAATGCAAATCTAATCACTTTTCTTGATGTTCCCATATCAGAAGGTATTCCAGAATAGCCATTAAGGGCTTGTATAACATTAATTGTATCAGATACAGTTTTTTGATACGTTGTAACAGCTTCATTAAATGATGTGAAATTTGATTCGTCACTGAGAATAAAGGCTTCACTCATTAAACTATCTTTTTCAATATTATAATTTAAAGTATCATCAACTGTTGCTATTGATTTATATAAAACGTAATCAAGAGTAACCTTTTCATCTATAGTATATTTTTCATCTTTATTATTATTATAATAATCAGATAAATCATTATCAGAGACTGTAACATCTGACTCATTTATACTACTTGGGTTAATAAATAAATAATCAACTGATAAATCAATGTTATTTTTAATATATTCATTTCTGATTTCATCATCAGTAACTGATGCTAATAGATTATACGCATCTCTTAATTTTTTATTTGATAAAAAGTTTTTAATTCCATCTTCCCAACGAATATTTAGTTGTTTAGTTGCGATAGGCATTTCACCATTTCTAATGGCATTTTGATAAGATATTAGATCAAAAGCTCCTGTGCTATCAGTGAAAAAGCCAGCAGATGTTAATGCCTCCTGATAGCTTGTAGGTGGAGATTGTAACATATAATCTCGAACTTCTTCAGCGTATACAGTTAAATTAAGATCATCAATTTTTTCTTTTATTATATAATCTTCTTTTAATGCATCCCAAGCTTCTCTATGTAGACGCTCCTCAGATATTTGGGCATTCTCACCATCTCTGCTTAGTATATTATTCAAAACCACTCTTAGCTGATAGTCATATTCCCTTATAGAAATTCTTTTTTCATCAATACTTCCAACATAATTTCTAATGTCTTTTGATCCAAAAAGAACTCCAATTATATTTGAACCTCCAACCAGCCCACCTACCGTCATACTAGCTACAAAAAAGAATAGCAATAACCATAAAATTACACTTGATCGTTCTCTCAATGATGTCATATTAAACAATTTTCCATCTCCTATTTAAAGATTGTGGAGATAAGCAGAATCGAACTGCTGACCTCTTGAATGCCATTCAAGCGCTCTCCCAACTGAGCTATATCCCCAAAGGCACCTAATTTATCTTTCTTTAGTGCTTATCTCAAAATAAAATAATCAAATACTTTTGATTACTTCTCTTCTAAAAGTAAATTTATGCCATGAATAATAAATTAAAAGATATCTTGTTAATACTCTTCATATCTTCTCTTATTGGAGTAGCTAGAACTGTGATTATAGGAGATGTGACATTAATTAAATATCCAGTTGAGGAAATAACATCAGATGAGTTGTTGGATGGGACTTTAAATGGCCCTAGAATTATAGGATTAGACCAATCTAAACAAATGTTTGATAGTAAAGTAGCAACTTTTATTGATGCTAGAGATAGCTTGTTATTTATTGAGGGGCATATTTCTGGTGCAATTAACATTCATTTTGAGTCTAATGATGATGATGTTATCCTTGAAAAATTAGATGGTATTTCAAATAATAATTTTTTAATAATATACTGTAGTGGGGGTGATTGTGATTTAAGTGAAGAGTTAGGGAATCATCTCTTTGAATATCTTTCATATAATAACATCCTTCTATATGAAGGGGGATTCCCTGAATGGAAAGAGAAAGGCTACCCAGTTAAATATGAATAATTCCTATTTAATTTATATAATTAGACTGGTAATGGGAATAGTGTTTATTTATGCTAGTTACTCAAAAATTTTAGATCCTGCCTCTTTTTCAAATAATATTCACAATTATGGAGTTACTTCAATTTATATTGAAAATTTAGTTGCATTAATTCTTCCATGGATAGAGCTGTTTGTAGGATTAAGCTTAATATCTGGCATAAAATATGAAGCTAGCATAGATATTTCGATTTATATGATGATTCTATTCATAGTATTAATCACCCAAGCTTACTTGCGCGGGAAAAGTATAGATTGTGGGTGTTTTTTAAATGAGGTTAGCGCAGAAGATGCTGCGGCAAAACGATTTGATATGTTTAAAAGAATAGTTGAAGATATTGTTTTTTTGATTTTGTTATTTACATTAAAATATAATGTTAATAAGAAAAAATCTATTTAATATACAGTGATGCTATTAAGAATTATATATATACTGATAATACTATTAGTTGGATGTAATAAAAGCTATAGCCTTCCAATTGACTTTACAATTATTCACTCTTCTAGTGTTTGGGGAGAAACGGAGCCTTGTGGCTGACCCAAGAATCCATTGGGCGGTCTTGCTCGAAAAGCTAGTATTATTGATAAAGAAAGATCAAATAAAAATTCTGTTATTATTTTAGACTCAGGAGATTTATTTTTTTCAAAACCAACGCTTTACTTTGATAAAGACAATATAGATGCGGAAAAAATAAGGTCTAATATTATTCTTAATTCTAATAATCATATGGGCTATAATGCGTTTTCTCCAGGATCCAGAGATTTTGCTTTAGGATTATCATATTTACAAAAGATAGAGAGTCAAGCAAATTTTAACTTCATTTCCTGTAATTTATTTTATAAAAATACATCAGACAGAATTTTTGATAGCCATATTATTGAGGACATCAATGGGTTTAAAATAGGGTACATTGGAGCAGTATCTTCCTTTCAAAAAGACTCTGTACTAGTTAAAGAGCCAATATCTGAAATAAAAAAGATATATACTGAAATATCTGAGAAAGCAGATTATATAATACTTCTATTCAATGGAACAAAATCAGATTTAGATAGGTTAGATAAAAGTAATATTGATGTTGACTTGATTTTGCGAAGTGGCGGATCAAGCAGAGCATCCGAGAATGGAGGCCTAAATAATATTTTAACGTATGAAGCAGGGAATAAAGGTAAATATTTAAATAAGATAGAAGTAGTATTAACAGACCATAACGCAGATATAGTTGATTTAAATTTACAGGAAAAGAAAATAAAGCAGTCAAAAAAACATTTAAAAAATAAGAAGCAGGGTGACTCTAACGCTAATTTGGATGAGTTATATAAAGATAAGCCCAAGATTCTTCAAACAATAAATAACCATAGAAAAATCATTGAAGTTTCTAGCAATAAATTAAACAATGCAAAAAATACAATTAAAACAACTAAGGTTGCCTTAAATACTAAGGTTGATAGCAAACCAGAGATTCTGCTTATTGTAGATGAGGGGATGGCAAAAATTCCAAAAGGTCCTGAAATACCTGATGCAAAAGGAAGACGGCCTGGTCACCCTCATCATGGGCATAATCATTAAGCGTATATTGAAAAT
>CAZHKH010000034.1:0-467 GCA_964532515.1 uncultured bacterium | reverse complement strand
AGATAGAGGTATTGAAAAAATTGAATTAATTAAAGGTCCTCAACTTCAGCTTCCAGATCACAAGGGGAGACTTCCCGGAGATCCTCACCATGGACATAATCATTAATAATATCTACAAAACATTTTGTTTGTAATGTTAATTAATTATTAAAATATATGCTTGTTTATCAATAGCAATAGTCAATAGTTGAAAATTCGTTTTAGCGAAAGTAGCTCAGCTGGTAGAGCATCACGTTGCCAACGTGGGGGTCGAGGGTTCGAATCCCTTCTTTCGCTCAAGTTTTTGAAATTATTATGGCGTCGTGGCCAAGTGGTAAGGCAGAGGTCTGCAAAATCTCCATCACCAGTTCGAATCTGGTCGACGCCTCATCGTAATGTTGCCGAGGTGGCGAAATTGGTAGACGCAAGGGACTTAAAATCCCTCGATTATTTATAATCGTGCCGGTTCGATTCCGGCCCTCGGTACA
>CAZHKH010000033.1:0-13188 GCA_964532515.1 uncultured bacterium | reverse complement strand
CTTTTATTGTATTTTATTATAATTAACTACGCTACAACAGCGAGGATACAAACAACTAACGCAATAATTGCCACGCCTTCAAGAAGGAAAAGAGGCAAGTTTACTGTACCTTTTATATCGTTTGTTGCCTCTGGCTGTCTCGCTGTTGCTTCAGCTGCTGATGAAAATATATTACCAATTCCTATTCCAGCACCAATAACAGCAAAACCAGCACCAATAGCTGCTAAACCTTTGTATGTTGCATCTGCTTCACCAAATGCAGATGAAACCATAAAACAACAGAACATGAAAAACATCTTTTTATTACTCATTTACTTGTACTCCTTTATTAATGTTATTTTAATGTTCAGCGTGTATTGCCATACCTATAAATACGGCTGAAAGCAATGAAAACACATACGCCTGAACTAGACAAACTATAATTTCTAAAAAATAAATTGCTGTATTTAATATTACAGATACTGCTGCAACAGAGAATCCAACTCCAACTGATTGGGTGGATTGATAAATTATCATTGGGATCCCAAAAATAGCAACTAAACCTATATGACCAGCAGTCATATTAGCTCCTAAACGAAGCATAAGTGCAGCGGGTTTAATAAACATTCCCATTATTTCAATAGGAATTAAAATAATTAAAACTGGAGCGGGAACACCTCCGGGAATCATATTTTTCCAGTGACCGATAAAACCATGCTTCATCGTTCCTGCAATAATAATAGCAAAAAACGTAATCATTGAAAGAGCTGCTGTTACAGTAAAATTCCCTGTTATTGTTGCGCTGCCTGATACCCCTGGAAATATTAAGTGAATTTTTTCAAAAAATGGAATCATCCCTATAAAATTACTGATTAAAATAAATAAAAAAAATGTAGCAATAAGAGGAGTCCAAGTCCTAGAACCCTTATTTCCTATATTTGGTATTACAATATCAGATTTTATAAATTCCATTAAAATTTCAAATAAATGAGCAATCCCTTTGGGCTTTATATCCTTACTTCTTCGATATGCTCGAGTTGCATAAACTGATATTGATATTACTGTTACCGCAACAATCCATAACATCAATACGTGCTTTGTAATTGATAAGTCTATACCCCACAAATTAATGGGGATCCAAACATCGCTTCTGGTGTTCGTTACGTGGTGGAGAATGGTTGCCCCATCAAATTGAGATGAGCTAGCCATTAGAATCTTTCATATTAATTTTATTTTGTATAATAATTGCCTCTATAAAATGAAATACTATAAATATTGTTAAAGACGATAGTATAAATTTGGTGCTATTTGTTGGAGAAAAAAAACAAAAAAAACATGAAATTGAAGATAAAATTACTGTCTTTAAAATAAAATACTTTAATTGACTCGAAATATAATTTTTACTATCTACTAATTTTGTGATAAATAATTGGTTTAATACTAATAATGAAATTAAAATAAGAAAAAAATAGAGTATGAGAATTTTCATTTAGCTGATACCATTTTCCATATTTGATAAAGAGAAAAAATACCACCAATAAGCAGCCCAAGCACCAACCCAATTGGATCGATGGAAAAAAAATTATCAACTAAATTTCCAAACCATCCAAATAATAGTAAAGATGAAGCAATTTGGAATCCAATTGAAGATAGTTCGAGCCAGTTAGGCTTTTGATCCTTCATTTAAGTTTGCCACTTTTTTATTTGGGAGGTTAGAAGTATTTGATTTTGAAGTCATTTTACATAATCCGCTAAATGAGGCCCCCTCTTCAATGACAATAATTGATGCCAATAAATCACCATCTAATGTAGATGTTGATGATAAACTAACTTTTTTCTTAGCCTCTAAGTCCCCTTTAACTTCGCCACTAATATCAGCAAAATTAGTTTTTATACTTCCTTTAACAATAGAACCTTTCATTGTTGTAACTAATCCCTCGCAATGAATATTGCCATCTACTTTACCATATATTAATAAATCGCCTTTAATATTAATGTCTCCATTAATTTCTAAATCAGGGCCAATTATAGAACTCATACTATTTTTATTCTGTTGAAACATCCAATTCTCCATATTTTTTAATTATATCTCTAGGGTCTATAATAGTATCATTATGCCAAATTTCAAAGTGAAGATGTGGGCCTGCTTTAATCTTTCCCGTACCTCCCAATGTGCCTATATAGTCACCTTTCAAAACAACATCTCGTTGATTTACAAAAATTGAATCACAATGACTATAAACAGTGAAATAGTTAAATGGATGTGATATAATTATTGTGTTACCTGAGTCTCCGTTGTACCCTGAAAAAATAACCATGCCATCTTGAGCAGATTTAATTAAATCTCCCTTTTTAGATACTATGTCTACACCATTATGATTATTATTTATATTTAATCCTTCTGTAGAATATCCATCAATAGGAGCAACCATTGATATGACTGGGCCATCTGTGATGATTGCATTTTTAATTTCACGTAAAATTAATGAATCAGAATTTTGTGAAAAATTTTTATTAAAAACAAGATCTACTATATCAGATTTAAAAGTTTTTAATGTACTATAATGAAACGAATTATCGTTGGGGTAAAAATAGCTCTTGAATCCAGAATAACTAAAAAATAATATAATTATTAATACAGTAAATATAAAAATCATTGATAAACGTGACAGTTTAATTGATTTATTTATATGGTCAGATTCAGAGGCAATTAAAAGAGTGTAATATTTTTTTATCAATTTTTTTCTTTATTTATTTAAAATACGTAGAATTCTATCTAAATCATCTTTAGTATAATATTCAAAAATAATTTTTCCCTTATTGCTTTTACTAAATAAAATAGAAACCTTGGTACCATATTTGTGGATAAGCTTACTCTCTAGTTCATTTAAAATTTTAGGCTTTGTTGTTTTTTTAGTTTTTATTTTACCATTAGAGGAGGCATTAATTTTAGAAACAATTTCCTCGGTATTCCTTACACTCAATTTTTTATTAACTATTCTGTTTGCAATGGCTAACATTTGTGCTTTACTTTTTAAACTAAGTAATGAAATAGCATGGCCCATCGTGATTTTTTGGTTCTTTATATCCTTTTTAATTGAGCTTGGTAACTTTAAAAGTCTCAAAGAATTAGCAATGAGAGATCTACTCTTTCCCACTCTTTTAGAAATTTCTTTTTGCGATAAATTATATTTACTTTTGAGCAATGCAAACGCTTCGGATTCCTCAATGGGATCTAAATCTACTCTCTGTATATTCTCAATTAACGCATACTCCATAATTTCTGATTCATTAGAAATTGATAATATATATGCAGGAATAGATTTTAAGCCTACTGCCTTAGCTGCTCTATATCTTCTTTCACCTGCTATAATTTCATAATCTCCATTTTTCAATTCACGAACAGCTATTGGTTGCAATATACCTTTTTCTTTAATTGAGGATATCAACTCATCCATCTTTGAATCATTAAAAAATTTTCTTGGCTGATTTGGATTGGCCTTAATTTTTTTTAATGGTATAGAATCATTAATGTAATTATTATCTTGATCAGTAGAATACTGAGATATTAAGGCTTCTAAGCCTTTGCCTAAATTAGATTTTTTACTCATTATTTTTTAGAAACTCCATTGCTAAATTCATGTAATCATTTGCACCCATACTTGATGCATCATATAATAATATAGGCTGGCCATGGCTGGGAGCCTCACCTAGTCTTACATTACGATGAATTTTGGTTTTATAAACTTTATCCTTAAAATATTCTTTAAGTTCCCTTACTACTTCTTTAGATAAGTTCAGTCTATTATCAAACATCGTCGCTAAAATTCCTTCTATGGAAAGGTTTTTATTTAATTTTTTTTGTACTAATCGAATTGTATTTAATAGCTGCGATAATCCCTCTAGGGCATAATATTCACACTGAATTGGAATAATCAATGAATTGGCTGCAGTCAAAACATTGATAGTTAATAGCCCCAATGATGGAGGGCTATCTATAATGATGTATTTATACTTATTCTGTATATCTTTATCTAAAAGTTGATCTTTTAGCATTCTTTCCCTGGTCAACATCCCAACCAATTCAACTTCTGCACCTACAAGTTGCGCACTGGCTGGTAAGATATCTAAATAATCTAAATTGGTTTTTAAAATACATTCATTTATATCTTTTTTACCTATAACCACATCATAAACAGATTTTTTATATGATCCTATCTCAATTCCAAGACCTGAGGTACAATTAGCTTGAGGATCCATATCAACAACAAGTGTCGGAATTTCTGAGGCAGCAAAATAGGCAGAAAGGTTAACAGCTGTTGTTGTTTTCCCGACACCACCCTTTTGATTAATAATTGCTATTATCTTTGATTTATTTTTTTTCGCCATAGAGTTTTATAATAATAATTAATTTTATATATAAAAATAATTTTTATAATTATTCTTTCTAACAAATGTTGATAAGATTAAATTTACAAACTATATCCTTAAAGGAAATTAATAAACATGTTTAACAATTTCAAAAGTAGACTTGTGCTAATACTTTTATTAATTGGAATCGCTTCTTATTTTTTAGTTCCAACGTATAATAAATATTTTATTGGATCTAATTATGAAATAGTATTTGATTCTTCAGACAAATCAGCATCTATCCCTCCTGGATTTGATGTTCTATTTAAAACTAATAATATTATAAATAAAGACTGCTTATCAAATTTTGAATTTTATTCTGATAATAAAATTGATTCCGTAGAGGCTTTGCTATTAAATGGCTCAAGCCAATTAACTTTTGGTTGGGGTAAATTGGAACGCTCTAATCAAGATGATGAAATTATTAAAATTAACTGCCTAGAAGAAGTCGATGTCTGCATTGCTGCAGAAAATTCAAATTTGTATTATCATACTTCAGCTAACATCTCAAAATTTAAATTGTCACATAATGGATGTATTGATAATATTATGGGTGGTGCTGCAGAGGCATATGATTTTAATCTTCTAATTGAAGAGAATTCAATAGAAGAGGGCGCAATTAAATTAGGGCTTGATCTTCAAGGCGGCATGTATATTCAGCTTGAATTAGATGTAGCTAAATTAATTCTCAATAAATTAAATCGATCTGATAATGAGTTAAAGCAATTAATCTATCAGATTAACGATAAAAGCTCTGATTTTTTTAATGAGTTTGAAGAAGAATGTAAATTAAAAAATATTAGGTTAACTCAACAATTTCCACAATATCAGGCATCAAGTGATCAGGAAGTTATTGAAAAATTGAAAATTGATAGAGACCAAGCTCTCCAAAGTGCAATTAAAGTGTTAAGAAATAGGATTGATGAGTTTGGTGTTTCAGAACCCATTATTCAGAAATTCGGATCAAATAGAATCGTCGTGGAGCTCGCAGGAGTCCAAGATAAAGATAGAGCGAGAGAACTAATTAAACGAACTGCTTCATTGGAGCTTTCATTAGTGTTAGGACTTGAAAGAGTTAAAAATACAATAGTAAAAATAGATAATTATCTTGCTTCTAAAAATACTAGAAAAAGCCTATTTCAAAGTTATTTAGAGCCTGATTTATATTATCTATTTGGTGAACTTGGGGTGACTAAAGGCAAAGAAGATGAATTTGAAGCATTACTAATGGAAATTGAATCAATCACAGATATGAATTTTGATGGGCGCTTTGTATTGGCGAGTGAATCTGTAGATGGGCTATCATTTCCAAACCCAGATAATGATAATAGCACCATAACTATTGGTTCTTATACTCCTATTTACTATATATCTAATCAGCCAGCTATTGTTGGAGGAATGGTAAAAAATCCGATTGCAAAAATTGCTGGGCCTGGATCTGATAACTCAGGTCAATGGGTAATAAACCTATCAATGAATAGAGAGGGCACAAGAAAGTGGAGTAGCTTCACAGGAAGAAATGTTGGAAAAAGAGTTGCTATAGTATTAGATAATAAAGTCTTTATGGCTCCTCAGATTAATACTAAAATATCAGGAGGGCAAACTCAAATTAGCGGTCTAGAAGATGCAAATGAAGCTCAGGATATTGCAAATGTATTAAGTGCTGGAGAGCTTGCTGCGCCTGTAAAAATTGTAGAGGAGAGATCAGTTAGTCCTTCGCTGGGAAAAGATTCAATAGAATCGGGAAAAAATGCACTGATTATTGCCTTTATTTCGGTATTGATTTTTATATTATTCTATTATAAGGTTTCAGGATTTATTGCCAATATATCACTATTTTTAAATATAATTTTTATTCTTTCTCTATTATCTATTTTGGGTGCAACATTGACATTACCTGGAATTGCGGGCTTAATTTTAACAATAGGAATTGCAATTGACTCTAATGTAATTATTTTTGAAAGAATAAAAGAGGAAATGAGCTTTGGGAAAAATGCAATATCTGCAGTTAGATCTGGATATAAGCGAGCGTTTATTACTATTATGGATGCTAATATAACAACATTAATTGCAGCATTTGTGCTAGCCAATATTGGCTCAGGGCCAATTAAAGGATTTGCTATTACATTAAGTATCGGAATTATGTGTTCAATGTTTACTGCTATTTTTATAACAAGAACATTTTATATGATAATACTACAAAATAAAAATAATAGGCTAAGCATATAATGCAATTATTTAATAATACTAATATAGACTTTATATCAAAAACTAAAATAACCTTATTTCTCTCTTTAGGAATAATTCTTCTTGGAATTGGATCTCTTATTATAAATAAGGGGCCCAAGCTTTCGATAGATTTTGTCGGTGGTACTGTAATACAGGTGGCTACATCTAAAACAATTGAAATCAATGAAGTTAGAACTCTATTGAATGCAACTATCTTAGAAACATCTGAAGTCACTGAGATTACTGGCCTTAATACTAATCAGCAATTTAGAATAAAAACGAATTTGAAAATCGATGATACCACAGAAATAAGCAATACAATCTTTCAATCATTAATTGATTATGATCCTGAAATAAGGGCTATTGAGAGTGTTGGACCAAAAGTTGGAAAAGAGCTACAATCTCAAGCGATATACGCCATTGGACTGGCACTATTAATGCTAATGATTTATATTGGCTTTAGATTTGATCAGTTTTATGCGATGGGCAGTGTGATGGCGATAGTGCATGATGTCCTTATTACTTTGGGAATTTTTTCCCTATTGAATCTGGAAATAAATTTATCTATTATTGCTGCTTTCTTAACCATTGTAGGATATTCTTTAAATGATACAATAGTAATATTCGATAGATTTAGAGAAAATTCGCAGAAAGATTTAAAGCTATCCTTAATTGAATTAGCAAATTTATCCCTTAATCAAACGATGTCAAGAACTATTGTAACATCATTAACAACGCTGATGGTTGTAACAA
The DNA here is from genome assembly GCA_964532515.1 of uncultured bacterium. GTDB lineage: Bacteria > Fidelibacterota > Marinisomatia > SCGC-AAA003-L08 > D37C17 > TMED161. Next base: position 5,817 of record CAZHKH010000033.1, on the reverse strand, counting down.
TATTATTTTTTGTAGGTGGTGAAGTAATAAAATATTTTGCGTTTGCTCTGATTATTGGGGTAATTGTAGGAACCTATTCTAGTATATTTATAGCAAGTCCATTTATGCTATATTTTAAATCAAAAATAAAAGTCGAGGAGGAAGAATAACATTGGCTATTTCTGCGATAATAGGAGGACAATGGGGTGATGAGGGTAAGGGAAAGGTGGTTGATCTTTTAAGTTCAGATGTTGATGTCGTAGCAAGATACCAAGGCGGAGCAAATGCTGGGCACACTGTATATAAAGATAATCAAAAGATTGTACTGCATCAAATTCCATCAGGAGTAATGAGGCCAGACTGCAAATGCTTGCTTGGTAATGGGATGGTTATAGATCCGATAGAACTCGTAAAAGAATTTGAGAATGTTAAGTCTAAGGGCTTAGAAATAGATAATATTTTTATATCAATGAATGCTCATATAACATCTCCAATACATAAATTGATTGATGTCAATTCAGAAAAAAAATCTAATAATAAAATTGGGACAACTGGAAAAGGAATCGGTCCAACGTATGTAGATAAATATAATCGACAGGGTATCCGATCCTGTGATTTGCTAGATAAAAAGAATCTAGAAAATAAAATTGATGCTCAAATTAATAGAGCATTAGATTCACAACAAATCTCTAGTGATGATCTGGATAAAATAAATAATGAATTTGATAATTTCTTTGATGCATGTGAAGTTATTGCTCCACATATAATAGATATTATGCCAATTATTCATGATAATCAAAATATGCTAATTGAAGGAGCCCAAGGAACCCTTTTAGATATTGATCATGGAACCTATCCCTTTGTAACCTCCTCCAATCCTTCATCAGGTGGAATTACTACTGGACTGGGTCTTCCACTTAATAAGATAGATAGATTAATTGGTATCTTTAAGGCCTATACAACTAGAGTAGGAAACGGTCCATTTCCTACAGAGCTATTTGATGATGATGGGGAAATACTTCAAACTATTGGAAAAGAATTTGGCGCCACAACTGGTAGGCCAAGACGATGTGGCTGGTTTGATGTCCCACTGGCGAACTATAGTATAATGATTAATGGATTCAATGAGATAACAATGACAAAACTTGATATATTGGATGAGTTTGATAAAATAAAAGTATGTACAGAATATGAATGCAATGGCAAAAAATCAAAAAATCTATCAGCATTTATAAATCAATTTGAAGATATCACTCCAATATACACTAGCGTCCCTGGATGGAAATGTTCTACCGTAGGAGTAAATTCATTTGAAGCCCTTCCAAAGGAAGCGCAAGACTATATCCACTATATTGAAAAAATCTTATCAATTCCAATAAAACATATCTCTACTGGGCCAAAGAGAAATGATATGATAATAAGATGAGAAATTAAAGTGACTTTTATCAGCAAGATGACTAAATTCACTTTTTAACAAGGTTGAGGTTTTTATGAAACAATTAATTCTAATTTTAATTCTATCGTTTTCTGTAACTGCAGATCCTTATAGGCCCTTACCAATAGACTTTTTGGATAAGGAAAAAATAAAGAAGGAAAAAAAGAAAGTAACACCTTCCAAAAAAAAGAAAGATAAAAAAAAGAAATATGAAGATTTAGTAAAAGACATGGAATCCATTCATGGGTTTTTTGATTTTTACTTGGATAAAGAAAAAGTTTACCTATCTATAAAACCAGAGCAATTGAATGTTGAATTTTTGATGGGTTTTACAAGACAAGCTGGAGATGGCTATCAATTTGATGGTAGCTCAATGATGGGAGAGGGTGTATACTTTTTTAATAGAGTTGGAGATGTTATACAACTAGTTGAAAAAAATACAAAGTTTAGAGCAGACAAATCAAAGGCTATACATAGATCTGTTGAAGATCATATCCCCAACTCAATTATTGCGTCTTCAAAAATTAGTGGCAGGGAAAATGAGGAAACTAGCGCTGTACTGATAGATGCAAATAAATTTTTTATGTATGATTTTGCAAATGTTGTAAGAAGAACAAATAATAAATATACTTTTGATAAGGAAAACAGCTATTATAATTACATTAAATCATTCCCATTAAATACTGAAGTAGATATTTATCTTCACTTTAAAAGCAAAAACCCTCAAGACAGATTTACTTTAGCATCAACAAAAAGTATGATGCACAGATATCATATTAGCATGTCTGCAATCGAAGAATCAGATTATTTATCTAGAGTTGAAGATGACAGGGTTGGATATTTTACCACAATGTACCAGGATTATTCAAATACACTTCAAGAGGATCCGTATGTTAGATATATAAATAGATGGGACCTGCAGAAACAAAATCCTCACGAAAAATTTTCCAAACCGGTGGAACCCATTGTTTTTTGGCTAGAGAACACAATTCCACAAGAATTCAGGCAAGCGGTGACCGATGGTATTTTAGGATGGAATAAAGCATTTGAAAAAATAGGTTTTATTGATGCCGTTGTTGTCAAGCAAATGCCAGATGATGCGATGTGGGACCCAGCAGATGTTAGATATAATACAATCAGATGGATCGTTCAGCCCGAATCTGCATATGCTGTTGGACCATCACGGGCTAATCCTTATACTGGTGAGCTTTATGATGCTGATATACGAATCAGTAATGATTATGTGCGATTTTATTTTGATGATTATAAGAATTTTATAGATCCTTTAATTAATAAAAAAATTGAGGACGTCTGGTTAGAGAACCAAGCCAATCATAATCATGATGAATCTGAAATCTGTAATTATGGAGAGTATCTTAAGCATAAAATGTCATTTACCTGGAACTACCTGGTTTCAAATGATATGATTGCAGACTCACATGATTCAATGATGAAGTTTGTTCAAGATGGAATTATTGATCTTCTGCTCCATGAGGTTGGGCATACATTGGGGCTTCGGCATAACTTTAAAGCAAGCTCAGTATTCAGTGTTGAAGAATTAAGCAATCCAACATTTACAGAAATATATGGGGTTACCGGTTCAGTAATGGATTACAATGCCACCAACCTATTAGATGGTGGCAATAATTATTTTCAAACAAAGCCAGGGCCATATGACTATTGGGCGATTGAATATGGATACTCTGAAAAACCTTACGGGTCAAACATGTCAGATAGCCAGTGGCTTGAATCCATTGCATTAAAATCAACTGACCCATGGCTAGCCTATGCTACGGATGAGGACGCCTATGGAACGGGCATTGATCCATTAACCAATAGAAGAGATATGACATCTGATCCCATTAGATTTTATGATCATCAGCTAAGAATAGCCAATGAATATTGGGAAAATTTATCAGCAAATTTTGAAAAGGATGGGGAGCGATATCCTAAACTTAGATCTGTTTTTTATCAGGGACTGTATGAATATTATGGAGCCTCTAGAAACCTTCCAAAATTTATTGGAGGAATTCATCATAGCAGACACCATATTGGGCAAAATACTAATGTGCTTCCACTGACTGTGGTAGATGCAGACGAGCAGCGTCGAGCTCTATATTTTCTGATTAATAATATTCTTGATAGTGATGCATTTTATTTTTCTCCTTCATTCCTCAATAAGTTGGCACCAGAGAGGTTCGATGATTTTACAGATCAACTTTGGAGAATGCAACGTATCGATTTTCCTATTCATAATATTATAAGAAATCTACAAAGATCAACATTGATGAAAATTCATGACCCTAGAATTATACACCGTGTACATGACAATGTACTGAAAGTTCCACAAAAGGATAGCAAATTCACTGTATTTGAATTATTTAGTACAGTATCCGATGAATTATGGTCTGAATTAAATAGAATTGAAGAAATCAATAGTTTTAGAAGAGAAACTCAAAGCTTTTATATTGATTTGCTCTCTAGTGTTTATTTTGATGAGAACAATCTATTCCCTAGAGATACAAAATCTATATCATATTCTATTCTACGAAAAATCCGAACTAATATATCTGAAGCATTGCCATATTATGTATTTGAAGATGAAACTACTTCTGCTCATTTAAGGTCTATGATTAATAAGATTGATTCAATATTAGATGCCCAGGTAATGGCAAGATAGAATCATAAATGAAATCTAATAAGCCCACATATAGCAAATATTTACAGTTAGATAAGATTCTAGATGCACAAGATCGTCAATCTGAAATTTTAGATAAACCCATACATGATGAAATGCTTTTTATTGTGATTCATCAAATTTATGAGTTGTGGTTTAAGCAAATTATTCATGAAATTGATTCTATTATATACTACTTTAACAACCCAAGGGTTGATGAAACAAATATAAATACAATTGTAGGACGACTAAATAGAATCCATGATATTCAGAAAATTGCAATTACTCAAATAGATATTTTAAAATCTATGACACCAATGGATTTTTTAGAATTTAGAGATTTGCTTAATCCCGCATCAGGATTTCAAAGTACACAATTTAGAATAATAGAAAATGCGCTTGGACTAAAAACTGATGATCGTATGAAATTCAGTAAACAAAAGTATACAGACTTTCTTTCAAAGGCTGAAGTTAAATTAGTTGAAAAATATGAAAAGAATAAAAGCCTTTTTGACTTGGTTCAAGAATGGCTTGAACGAACTCCTTTTATCGAATCTAAAGAATTTAATTTTTGGGAATCTTATAAAAATGCAATCAAGCAAATGCTTGATAATGATATAAAAATAATTAAAAAGAATAAAAATCTAGATAAAGCTTCACAAGCAGAACAGATTGATAACTATAAAAATATATATAAAAATTATGATTCTCTGTTTGATGAAAAAAAATATGTAAAACTAATTAAGAATGGATCAAAAAGATTATCCCAAAAGGCGTCTTTGGCAGCGCTATTTATTATGTTATATAGAGATGAACCAATTCTTCAGGCTCCATTTAAATTATTAACAAAACTGATAGATATTGATCAGTCATTAAATGCATGGAGATACGGTCACGCATTGCTTGCGCAACGAATGATTGGAACAAAAATTGGATCTGGAGGATCCTCTGGGTCCAAATATCTAAAAAGAACATTAGAAAAACATAGTGTATTTGATGATTATGTTAATTTATCTACATATCTTATCCCAAAGTCGGCATTACCTGTTTTGCCTGATACTCTAAAAGAAAAATTAGGATATTATTTTATTAATGAAGGAGAGGTATAGTATGGATGGTAAAAATGCACTGGTCTGCGGAAGCTCAAAAGGCATCGGGGCATCAACTGCCATTGAACTGTCAAAACTAGGTGCATCTATCACCTTACTTGCAAGAAATAAGGATACTCTTTCCAGTGTATTAGATAAATTAGATTCATCAAATAACCAGGAACATAATTATTTAATTAGTGACTTTGATGACCCTACTAAATTAAAAAATACAATTAATGATTTTGTGGCCACGAATCCTCCTATTCATATTCTAATTAATAATTCAGGTGGACCAAAACCAGGGCCTATAGTTGATGCGAATGTAGATGATTTTATTGGAGCATTTAATCGCCATCTTATATGTAACCATATACTAGTGCAGGCACTTGTGCCAAACATGAAAAAAGCTAACTTTGGAAGAATTATAAATATAACATCAACATCAGTTAAACAACCAATCAAAGGGCTTGGAATTTCAAATACAATTAGAGGCGCGGTAGCTAATTGGGCAAAAACATTATCATTTGAATTAGGAAAATTTGGAATTACTGTTAACAATATATTACCTGGATATACAGATACTCAAAGATTGCAAGAAATTTTTCTTAATAAATCAAAGAAAAGTAATTTTGATA
>CAZHKH010000032.1:0-13210 GCA_964532515.1 uncultured bacterium | reverse complement strand
TAATAATTATTAAGTTTCAAGCATTATATTTAGTAGAATTGTTAAATCTTGTATATCAATTATTTCATCGCTATTAACATCTCCGCAAATTTCTTCATTGCAATCAATGCATAGTATATAATTAGATACTAAAAATATAATATCAAAGATATCAATATTACCATCATTTGTTGGATCATAATGACAGCTATCTAGGCAATTTCCATTTTCATCTATTGGCAAGTTATATGAACATGAAAATAATTCATTGATATTAGGCATGGTATTTAGTTGCCATAGAGGGAGTTCATTTATAGATTGCATATCTAATACTACATTCCTTGAATCATCATAAATATAAAATTTGATTTGATCTCCATTTGATGGGAACTGAGGATTGCTACCATCATTTCCAATAGTCGGTATAATTGTAATTGATTCTTGAGCATATGCCCACCCTATACATTCATCATCAAAGAAAACACCAATAGCATCATTCTGATTAATTTCTGCATTTTCATTATCTATATATATATCATAAGCTGCAAAAATACACATATGGGTACCACTAATTACTTGCCATCCCGTTTCTGGATGAGTCCATCCTCTTGGCTGGCTAATTAGAATAGTAATTAGTAATAGAGGTATAGATTTTATTAGATTAATCATAATTCAATAGCAATAAAATAACTTAAAAATATGAATATTGTAATAGATAACTATGATTCATTCACATATAACCTTGTTCAATATATAGGTGAAATTGATTCTAATGTTAAAGTATTTAAGAATGATAGTATTTCTATTGATGATATAATTAATTTAAACCCTGATAATATTATCATATCTCCTGGGCCAGGAAGGCCTGAAAATTCAGGTATTTCTATTGATATTATAAAACATCTAAAAAATAAATTTCCTATATTGGGAATATGTCTAGGTCATCAGGCTATTGGTTTTGCCCATGGAGCAGAAATTATTAATGCTGAAGATGTTTTTCATGGGAAAACATCAAGAATTTATCATGATAATAATTCTATTTTTTATAATATCCCATCTCCATTTGTTGCGACCAGATATCATTCATTAATAATAGATAATAAATCACTCGATAATAATTTTGATATAATAGCAAAAACAAATTCAAATTTAATTATGGGGATAAAACATAATAAATTCCCATTATATGGATTGCAGTTTCACCCAGAATCTATCTTAACATCAGTCGGATTACAAATAATAAAGAATTTTTTAAATGAGAATATCAGGTAATATATATTTAAAAGGTGATAAATCATTAGCCCATCGAGCTATTATGTTAGCATCAATTTCAAATGGTGAATCAGTAATAAAAAATATACCTAGTTCAGAAGATATAGCTAATACTATCGAAGCAATGAAGGTGTGTGGTATAGATATACAGAGTTCATCTGATAGTATTAGAGTGAAAGGGAATACATTTAGGATTCCTAAAATGGATATTAATTGTGGAAACTCGGGTACAACTATGAGGCTATTGGCTGGATTACTTTCATATAAAAAAATTTCATGTAGATTAGTAGGAGATCAATCATTGTTAGCTCGTCCAATGGATAGAATAACTGAGCCTTTAAATAAGATGGGAGTGCAAGCTACATCAATCAATGGATGTGGTCCCATTGGATTAGAGAAATTTTTAAATACATCTTTAAATAAAATTCACATATCTATTCCAAGCGCACAAGTAAAATCAGCTCTGATCTTAGCTGCACTTGGGTGTAAAAATAAAATTAAGATTATTGAAAGAGTAAAGACAAGGGATCATCTTGAATTGATGCTTAGCAAAATAAATAGTAGGATTATTGAGTATGGAAATGGGGAAATTATTATCTCTCCATATCAGGATAAGCTGTTAGAAGGCTTCAATATTCAGCTTCCTGGCGATATCTCATCAGCCTCTTATTTGATTGCGGCGGCAGTTATTATTGATGGTTCTAAGTTAGTAATTAATGATTTATTATTAAATTCACATCGCACAGGATTTATTGAATCATTAATAGAAATGGGTGCCAATATTCAGATTGACAATGAAGAAATTAGATTCAATGAAAAGATAGGAAGATTAACTGTTAAGGGGGATAAGAATCTTAGGCCAATTAACATCAATCAAACTAAGATCCCTTCTATGATTGATGAGATCCCCATTCTTTCATTGATTTGCGCTCACATCGAAGGGGAGAGTACAATATCTGGGCTAGGAGAGCTTAGGCATAAGGAATCTAATCGCCTAAAGGGCATATTTGAGATATTGACAGCTATGGGGGTGGAAGTTCTCTCGGATAATATAAATCAAATTACAATAAGAGGGAGAAAAAAGTTGTATAATACAAATAATATAAACAATTTAAATGACCATAGATTAGCAATGATGATTTCAGTGGCGCAGATTATTTCTGGAAATAATATTGATTATCCAAATTGTATTAATGTGTCATTTCCTGATTTTAAGTATTTAATAAATCAAGTTATGGAGAATAAGTGAACTTTGCTGTTTTAGGATCAAATACCTCTCAATCATTAAGTCCTAGATTGCATTCATTCATCTATAGATTAATAAATCTAGAACATTCATATTCTTATATTGAATCTAGTAAGATTGACTTTTCTATTTTATCTAATTATCATGGACTTAATATAACAAACCCATTTAAAAATAATATTATCAAGTATATGGATCACCTTGACCCCATTGCACTAACAACACAATCTGTAAATTGTATAAAAATAATTAATAAGATTAAATATGGATACAATACTGACTATTATGGATTTTCAGAATCAATAAAATTAAATAATATAAATTTCTCTAACAGGAAAATTTTAGTGATTGGTGCGGGAGGTGTTTCAAATACAATATGCAGATATTTAGTTGATAAGAAATTTAATTTTAAGATTATAAATAGGACTGATAAGCATCTAGAAATACTATTAAAGAGATTGGATTTAGGTGAGGATAATATAGCTCAATATAGCTCTACTGATAGCCTTAAATATGATACTATCATTAATTGTACTTCATCTGAAATTAATATGGAAAATTATTTTAATTCCATCAATTTAGATTATAATTATATTGACACATATATTGATATGAATTATAATATAAAAAATGATTTTATTAAAAATATAAAGACACATAAAATAATTGATGGATTAGATATGCTGATATTTCAGGCAATCAAATCAATTGAAATATGGATAGAAAATGACATTTTACAAAGTGTAGATTATAAAAAGATTAGAAACCATATAATTAAAAATAAATGCTAGAGAAAATCAAATATTTAACTGCAGGCGAATCTCATGGATTAGGCTTACTTGGAATAGTAGAAGGAATTCCGAGCCATCTTTCATTAGATGAAGATTACATTAAAGCTCAGCTTCAAAGAAGGCAGAAAGGGCACGGTCGAAGCAATCGGATGAAGATTGAATCTGATCATGCTAAACTTTATTGTGGTGTTAGGCAGGGAATAACTTTAGGCGCTCCCATAGGTCTTATTATTGAGAATAAAGATGCAAAAAATTGGTTAAAATCAATGTCTGTTGCAGATAATGGTTATAGTAAAAAGATAACACTTCCAAGACCGGGGCACGCAGATCTTGCTGGTGTTATGAAATTTGGATTTGATGATATTAGAAATGTAATAGAGAGATCTTCTGCGAGAGAAACAGCCATGAGGGTTGCGATTGGTTCTATTTGTAGGAAGCTTCTTGATGAACTTGATATCCAAGTATGTAGCCGAGTAATTCAGATATATAATATCATTGATGAATCTCAGATAGATCATAGTCTTTCATATAAAAAAATTAATGAGCTAGCAGATAAATCAAATGTGAGGTGTATAAATAAAAAAGCTGAAAAAAAGATGATTGAGGCAATAGACCATGCAAAAGATAGGGGAGACTCTGTTGGAGGTGTTATAGAAATTAATTGCAATGGATTACCATATGGACTGGGTAGCTATAGCCAGTGGGATAAAAAGCTTCAAGGAAGGATATCGGAAACTATTCTATCGATTAATGCATTTAAAGGAATAGAATTTGGAGAAGGATTTAGAGCCTCAGGAGAGTATGGAAGCAATATTCATGATGAGATAACTTTTAATAATGATAGATATGAAAGAAAAACTAATAATGCCGGTGGCATTGAAGGTGGGATGAGCAATGCTCAGCCAATATCAATTAAAATATCAATGAAACCAATCCCCACATTGATAAAACCACTTGATAGTGTAGACATAAACACAAATAAGCCCATGAAAGCACATAAAGAAAGAACTGATTCTTGCGCTGTCCCCGCTGCATCAATTATAGCAGAAAACTTACTATGCATTGTTATTGCTGATACTATTTTATCAAAATTTGGTGGAGATTCTATGGATCAACTAAAAATGCACATAAAAAAATCAGCAAAATATTAGAGACACAATGAATATAATTTTTTTAGGGATGCCTATGTCAGGGAAAACAACAATCGGAAGAATTGTTGCAGAAAAACTTCAGTTTAAATTTTATGATTCAGATGAGTTGATAGCAGAAGAGGAAAATGTATCAATCGGAGCTATTATAGAAAAGAATGGAGAAAAATATTTTCGCACTCAAGAGAAGAGGCTAATAAAAAATTATCTACCCATAGATTCCCATGTCATTTCAATTGGTGGTGGCGCAGTAAATATGCTTACCAAGGAAATTATAAAAAAGTATACACATAGAGTTTGGCTGCAATGTCCAATTTCAGAATTAGTAGGAAGATATAAACCCAACCAAATGAATAGACCTTTATTGTATAATACAACTAATATTGAAGAAGAATTGAAAACCACCTTATCTGAAAGAATGCCTTTTTATAGCGAATGTTCAAATATAATTATTAATTCTGATACCAACTCTCCGGATCATTTAGCTGATACTGTTATACTGAATATCAATGAAAAAAATTAATATAGAAATATTAAACAAACCCACACGCTATGATATTCTTATAGGAGAAAATCTAATTCATAATTTAAAAACAATAATTCCCCATCAATTAGAATATTCAAAGTATATAGTAATATTTGATTCTAATATTAGTTCAAATGCTATAGATGAGATTAAAATACTTTTTAATGATGCTGTCTATATTCCAGTTAATCTCACATCAAATAATAAAAAATCCTTTAGAGAATTTTTGCATATACACGAGCAATTAATCAATCAAAATATTGATAAAAATTCATTAATTCTATCTTTAGGAGGAGGTTCAGTCGGAGACCTAATTGCTTTTGTTGCATCTACATATAATAGGGGGATTGATTATATTAATATTCCAACAACATTACTATCAATGATAGATTCATCTATTGGCGGGAAAACTGGACTCGACCTTAAAGATGGAAAAAATTTAATTGGGACCTTTTATCATCCTAAGGCTGTTATTATCGATACTAATTTTTTATCAACTCTTAGCAAAGAAGAAATAACATCAGGTCTTTTTGAAGCAATCAAATATGGCATCGCCTGTGATTTTGATTTATTTTTATTTATAAAAGAAAATAAAAATAATTTATATGATATAAATATACTTATGAAGATTATAGAATGGTGCTGTGAAATTAAAACAAACATTATTACTAAAGATGAAAAAGATAACAATATCAGAAATAAATTAAATTTTGGTCATACTATTGGCCATGCAATAGAATCAATTTATAGTATTAGGCATGGAGAGGCCGTTGCCTATGGTATGATTGGTGCGGCGTATTTATCCAAAGCAAAGGACACATTAGATAATAGTGATCTAGATGAAATAGTTTCATTAATCAACCACCTTGATCTTCCAAATATCCATTTTGATACAGAAAAAATACTCGATCAACTCTCGAAGGATAAGAAGCGTATAAATGGTAAAAATAATTTCATTTTATTAAATAGTATTGGGAATTCGTATATTTCAGATAATATTGAAGTTGATCTAATTAAAAATACTGTATCCAATCTATGAATATACTTGTTATAAATGGACCCAATCTAAATTTATTAGGCGAAAGAGAGCCGGAAGTTTATGGAGAAAATTCATTAGAGGAATTAATGATGTGGCTTGAAACATCTCCCGAAGGCTCAAACCATAAATTTAAATTTTACCAATCAAATCATGAGGGGATGATTATTGATGCCATACATGATGAGAGGCAGTGGGCACAAGGACTACTCATTAATGCTGGGGCACTATCTCACTACTCTTATTCAATAAGAGATGCAATCTCCTCAGTAAATATTCCAACAGTTGAGATACATTTATCAGATATAATGCATAGAGAAGATTTTAGAAAAATATCTGTATTAAAAGATGTTTGCATTCAACAAATATATGGATTAGGAAAACAATCATACATTGAAGGGTTAAAAATTCTAAATGATAATAAATAATTTTTTTTTAATATTTCTTTTTTCAATTGGCTTAATGCATGGCATTGATAACAATATAGATTCAGATGGTGATGGATATCTTGATATCGATGAATTAAAAGTTGGTACAGATCCTAATGATGGCTTTAGTGTTATATATCAAGGGTTTTGGCCATTTAATTCAAATAAAGAAAAAATAAATAATCCAGGATTTGGAGAGTGCCCAAATGCAAATGGTTGTGAGTGTGAAACTTCGATTACGTGTCCTGCTAATTCTACTTGTTTACAACTTAACGTAGGGAAATATTGTGTTCCATTAAGAGGGTCTAAAGTTCCCAGGTTAAAAGCTGTGGATCAATTTGGCGATGAATTTGATTTATATGATCTTGCAAATGGGAATAAACCAATATTAATTGAGATTGGCACAGGTTGGCCTCAAGCTTGCAAAGATTTTTCAGCATGGAGATCATATGTTAGTGATGATGCAACAAATAGTAAATGGTGGAAAAGTAAATTTAATGGAATCAGAGACTTAATAGATAATGGAGAAGTCTATTGGGTTCATATTATTCATTTAGATGAAAATAAAAATCCAGCTACAAGTGAAACTATTGATTCATGGTACTGGAATTATCCTCATGATAATGTGATTTTACTAGCTGATCCTGAAGCTAAAATGAAAAAATGGATTAGGCCAACGGGATATCCATGCGTTATACTTGTAGATGAGAATATGGACTTACAAGTTCACACATTAAGGGGAATTGAAGATGCTATTGATGAGGTTTATAAAATTTTAGGGAAAAAATACTAATTGAATATAACGAATAAGTATATTTTATTATTTATACTATTCCTCTCATGTAATTCCTCTATTACTGAGAGTTATGATGCTAAAGTATTTATTGATGATTGCATGCTGCAGGGAGATAAATCAAGACTAAAGGAATTTTGTGAATGTTGTTATATAGAAGCTCAAAAATATAAACCAAATGATTTTATTAATTCACACATAAAAATGTTACAAAATCAACAAATTGACTACAAAGATGCAATTGAGGAAAATTGCATGAGCCTTTTATTCTAATTGATATGCTTCTTTATGTTTTAGGAACTTCGCAAGATGCTGGATACCCTCAAGTTGGATGTAAAAATATATGTTGTCAGACTGCATGGGATAATCCAGAACTAAAAAAATTTCCATCATCAATTGCTATTATTAATAAAGAAGACCGGAAGTATTGGCTAATTGATATAACCCCTGAAATTAAAACACAAATTCAAATGATAGATAAATTTGATTGTTCATTAGAAGGTATTTTTATTACACATGCTCATATAGGTCATTATATGGGTCTTATTAACTTAGGTCTTGAGGTAATGAATCTTAAAAATATTCCGGTATATGTGATGCCTAAGATGAAAGAGTTTATTATTAACAATACACTCCTAAATCAATTAGTTGAAAATAATAATATTAAACTATCATTAATTAGCGATGGAGTAGACATTAACATTAATGATAATTTTACAATCCAAGCTTTTGATGTTCCTCATAGGAATGAACTTTCTGAAACGGTTGGGTACAAAATTATAGGACAAAAAAAATCTGCTATTTATATGCCTGATATAGATAGTTGGGATAGATTTGAGAAAAATTTATTTAAACTAATAAATAATAATGATATTTTATTTTTAGATGGGACATTCTATCAAAAAAGTGAAATAAAAACAAGAGACATTAAAAAAATTCCACACCCTTCTATTGTAGATACAATGGACATGCTTATGGATTTGAGCGATGAAGATAAACAAAAAATTCATTTCATTCATTTTAATCATACAAATGATGCAATCAGAGAGGGAAGTGAAGCGTATAATACTATTATAGATAGTGGCTTTTCAATCTCAAGAGAAAATCAAAAATTTAATCTTAGTTAAGGATATCGTACAATTTAGGTTTAACCTTACCCTTTAGTCTTTTATTATTAAACTCTAAAAAATCTTCTTTTTTATTTTTTTTATTTTTTTCATCTAGGTTATAATAATCTAAACATTCAGGGCAACAGCAGCCTTTATAATTTTTAGAACATTGTTTGCATTGTATAAATAGCAAATGGCATAGGTCATTTTTACAATTTGTATGAGAATCTGCTTCTTTTTTACATTGATGACAACTACTTATAATATCTGAGGTAATTCTCTCCCCCATTCTAGAATCAAAAACAAAGTTTTTTCCAATAAATTCAGAATCTAATTTATTTTTTTTAACTTCATGTGCGTAATTAACAATTCCGCCATTTAATTGGTTTACATCTTTAAAATTATTCTTTATTAAAAAGGAGCTTGCTTTTTCACATCTTATACCACCCGTGCAATATAGTAGAATTTTTTCATCTTCTTTCCCATCCAATAATCTTTTTACTTCTTCAAGTAAATCTTGAGATCTATCAATATCAGGGATAATAGCATTTTTAAAATGACCAACTTCACTTTCATAGTGGTTTCTAATATCAACTACAATTGAACCTGGCTTTGAAAGCTGTCTATTAAATTCGATGGGATCTAAATGTTCGCCAACCTTATTCATGTCATAACTATTTTCATTAATCCCATACGCCACTATTTCATTTTTAATTTTAATAATTAATTTATAGAAAGATGGCCCTTCTTGAATGGCATTTTTGATTTGGACACCCTTTAACTCTTTATAGGAGTGGATGTATCCAGTAAAATTATTATACTGATTTTCAGGGATAGATATCTGTGCATTGATACCCTCTTTAGCTATATAAACTCTACCCAATACATTTAACCCATTCAAATCTTTATATAGTTTATCTCTAAATGCACTTAGATCTTTGAAATCTACATATTTATAAAATGACAACGTTATTCTTTTAAACGTTTCATCATTTAAATCTTTTTCTAAATCTTCTTTGCTTTTTTTATTATATAGTTGCTCATTCATTTTTTTTATAAATAATAAATTTCTTCATTAATTTATAATAAAATAATGTAACTTAACTGATATAAAAAATGTATTAATTAATGGATATCAAACTAAAAAAAATAAATGATTTTACTCAAGAGATGACCTGCAAAGTTTCTTGGGAAGAACTTGAAGATTCCTTCAAAAATGAATTTGATAAAGTTAAGTCTAATCACACTCCACAAGGAGGAAGAAAAGGAAAAGTTTTTGGTAGAGATTTAGAGTTATTTAAAAAGAATTACAGCGCTGCTATTGAAGCAAATTTTGCTGAAAAATCATTAAATATATTTTATCAACAAGCTATTCAAGAACAAAAACTAAATCCAATTAATCAAGCGAATGTTTCTAATCTTGATTTCTCTGAAGGCAATGAACTTGTGTTTACTCTTAACTTTGAAGTTATTCCAGAAATAAAACTTCCTAATTATGAGAAAAAAATCAAAATCAAAATGATAAAATACAATCAAACTGATGAGGATGTGACGCATGCACTGGAAGAGTTAAGACAGCAACACTCAAATTTAAAGAGTATAGATGATGGGGCTAAGTCTAATAATTTTATTATGGGTGATTTTCAAGAATTAGATGAAAGTGATCTTCCTATTATTGGGAAAAAACTTGATAAGCAATACATTAAGTTAGGAATTGGAGCATTTACAGGTACGACTGAGCAAGAATTACTGGGTGTTAAACCAGATGATAAAAGAAAAGTTACAATCAACTATGGTGAAGGGAAACAATCAAGATATGAAATACATATCCATAAAGTAGAGGAGCAGTTATTGCCCGATTTAAATGATGAATTTGCCAAAACAGCGTCTCCAGGGCTCAAAACATTAGATGAGTTAAAAAATCAGCTAAAAGATAACATACAAAAATCAATTGATGATGATTATGAAAAGAGGAAAAGAGAAGAATTGATTAATTATTTTATTGCTAAGACAAAATTTGAAGCCCCAGTATCAATGGTTAATAGATACTTAGAGAAATTTATTGAAGAGCAAATGAAAAAAAATAAGAACCTTGATAAAGATAAATTAAAAGAAGAGTCCAAAGATATAGCTGATTTCAATGTAAAGTGGTTTATAATCAAAGATGCATTGGTCCAAAAATCAGAGGTATCTGTTGATAATAAGGATATCGATGAGGAGATAAAGAAAATTATTGATCAAAGCAATGAAGACAAAAAAAAGATTGTTGAATTTTTTGATAATCATCAAAATAGAGAATCTCTATCATCCAATTTATTAAATGAAAAGCTATTTAATTATATAAGTGGATTTGCCGTAATTAAAGATACAGAAAAAAGCACGGCCGACTTAAGAAAGCAAAAATAAGGAGTTTTTTATATGACAAAGGAACACGCGATGCTTGTACCTATGGTAGTCGAACAAACTGCAAATGGAGAAAGAGCAGTTGATATATATTCAAGACTTTTGAAAGAAAGAATTATTTTCTTGGGAATGCCAATTGATGACAATATATCAAGCTTAATAATTGCTCAATTATTATTTTTAGAATCAGAAGATGCAGAAAAAGATATTTATATGTATATCAATTCTCCTGGCGGGGTTATTACATCTGGATTTGGGATACTTGATACAATGAATTATATTAAGCCAGATGTTGCCACTATTTGTATGGGGCAAGCTGCGAGCATGGCGGCACTGTTATTGAGTTCAGGGGCAAAAGGGAAGAGGTCTGCCCTATCCAATTCACGCGTTATGATACATCAGCCCTTAGGTGGAGTTCAAGGTCAAGCGACAGATATAGAAATTCATACAAAAGAGATATTATTTTTAAAGGAAAAATTAAATAAAATTTTAAGTGACAATACGGGCAAATCCATAAAAACTATTGAAAATGATACAAATAGAGATAATTTTATGTCTGCAGATAGAGCACTTGAATATGGTCTTATCGATCAAATTGTAACTTCAAGATAATATAATTTTAAGTAATCATTAATATTGGATAATAATAAAAATAAAATAAAAAGCAACTTATCATGCTCCTTTTGTGGAAGTTCAGAGCAAGATGTCAATTTTCTAATTGAAGGCGATAACGCATATATTTGCGATGTCTGCATAGATAAGGCCAATGAAATTGTGATTGAAAAGCTTGAAGCAATTTCTAAAACTGATGCAGCAGATAAGCACACTCCAGAGAAAATAAAATTAATGTTAGATAAGTATGTTATAGATCAGGAGCATGCTAAAAAAGTTTTATCAGTTGCAGTTTATAATCATTACAAAAGATTAAATTCTAACTATAAAGATGATATTGATATAGAGAAAAGCAATATTTTACTATTGGGCCCCACAGGAACTGGAAAAACTCTCTTAGCTCGGACGCTATCTAGAATACTTGATGTCCCCTTTGCGATAGCAGATGCCACTGTCTTGACTGAAGCAGGATATGTGGGTGAAGATGTTGAGAACATTTTAGTGCGACTATTTCAATCTGCTAATTATGATGTAGAAAGAGCTGAAAAGGGAATTATATATATAGATGAAATAGATAAAATATCAAGGAAGGATGGAAATCCATCAATTACTCGAGATGTATCTGGAGAAGGAGTTCAGCAGGCGCTTCTTAAAATGCTAGAGGGAACTAAAGCTAATATCCCACCCAAAGGAGGTCGGAAGCATCCTGAACAAGATTTAGTAACCATTGATACTACTAATATTTTATTTATTTGTGGGGGAGCTTTTCAGGGGATCAATAAAATCATAAAAAGAAGATTAAAAGGGACAGGAATTGGATTTGATCGCAATAAGGGAGTAGCCATCAATGATGAACAGTTAATTTTCAGATCAGAGCCAGAAGATCTATTGAAATTTGGTTTTATTCCTGAATTTATTGGTCGTTTGGCTGTTACAGCTCCTTTAAAAAAATTAAATAGAGATGCTCTTTATAGAATTTTAACTGAGCCGAAAAATGCATTAATAAAACAGTATAAAAAACTATTCAAATTAGAGGGTGTTAATTTAGAGTTTACTGATTGTGCAATAAATGAAGTAGTTGACCAAGCAATTGTACGAGGAGCAGGCGCCAGGGGATTACGATCAATACTTGAATCATCAATGATGGAGATAATGTATGAAATCCCATCTATGAAAGATGTTAATTCATGCACCATATCTGCTGAAGTTATAAAAAAAGAAAAGAAACCAATTATAAAGCATATTAAGCGTTCAGCTTAGTTTTATATTTACCTAACAAATAATATTAAGAATATGATAGTGTCTTATATCACACTATTTGTTTATATTTATTCACAAATTGTAACAATATAGTTATTGTTTTATTATTATAAATACAATAAATAGATAAAAATTTTTATGGAGGATGTAAAAATGCATTTTAATAATTTCAAATTAACTACAGCAGTAATGCTATCAGTTTTATTATCATTCTGTTTTACGCAGGATGTTGTACTAAGTCTTGAGGGAAATAATCTTAATTATGAAAGCACAGCAGATATTGCTGGGTTCCAGTTTGGACATAATGGTTGTGTAACCGGAGCAACTGGCGGTGATGCCGCAGCGAATGGTTTTACGATCTCTTCAAGTGGTAGTACTGTTTTGGCATTCTCATTTACAGGTTCAGTAATTCCAGCAGGTTCAGGGACATTAGTCGAGCTTGATGGTGATGTTTCTGAAGATTGTTTATCAGAGTTTATATTCTCTGATGCAGGTGGGAACTCTCTTGATGTTGAATTTGGAGGTGGTTCAGCCGATGATGGTGGAGACACAGGCGGTGATGACGGCGGCGAAGATTGTACTTCAGATGTTTGTTTATCACTAGATG
>CAZHKH010000031.1:0-13858 GCA_964532515.1 uncultured bacterium | reverse complement strand
TAATATTATATATGTCACCGGTTGATAGTGATTCGCCACCATTTGGACTTTCAACTGTAATATAATCTGATGGCCCTGCTGTATAGATACCATCAAGTGTATATGCATTGGTATTTCCTGGATCTAGCCAATTTTCAATATTAGATGTGGACCACGCTCTGGATAATTTTCCATAGCTATCGCTGCCCGTTCCACAATCTCCACCGGATCCACCTGAAAGCTGTCCAACAATACGCTGATTACTATCAAATAATGGTGATCCAGATGATCCTCCGGCAGTGCCACCATCATCCCAATAAACTTCCCAATGAGATCCAGCTGGTGACGTCCCATATCCAGTCCCCCAATTAATCGTTCCAGAATTATATGCTTGATCATTATCAAAATTAATTTTCTTGGGGTCCCCTCCAGGATGATGCACTCCACAAGATATGGTTGGTGCCGCGCTACTTCGATTCCATCCAGCATAAAAAACATTCCAAGAGCTATATATATCATCATCAATCAATAACAATGCAAAATCAGGATCCATATCACCTGATGTTACCAATAGGTCTGAGCTATATGCATAGGAACCATATGAGGCGTTATTTCCACTGCATCCTGATGTCTCATAATTAAAATAGAATCTAAATGTATTTACATTTTCACCTGTCACGCAGTGCCATGCAGTCAGAAAATAGGGAGTCAAATCATTGGACGTATTATTAATCATAGATCCACTACATATATATCCACCCATATCAAGGAATGCAGCTGCATTCACTGGATCTTGATAATTATTTGCCGAGGAACAATTGACATTATCGCCACAGTCTCTCTCGCTTTCATAGTTTTCCCATAGATTAAGGATGTCTCTGTAGTCATGTATAATTTCAGATATCGTAATACTATTTGCTTCTTGAGTATTCTCAGGTATCATAAGCTCTATATGAACGATTTCACCCCTTAGAAGTGGAATGCTAAAAACATTATCTTCATTATTGTTTAGCGATGAATAAGCACCAAGAACAACAGAATAATCATCATTATACATATATAAATATGCATCATCTGATAAATAGAATGGTGAAAATTCAAGTGACATGGCAAGCGCCCCTCGACTTTGAACATCAAGTCTCCAAACGTCTGTGCCATTATCAAGCGTTGTTTTTGTTGCATGGCTAAAGAAGTTATAGTCGTCTTCAAATTTATGGCCGTATCGATATGGGGTGTGCGGTGGACGTTGCTCATCCTCTAATAACATAAATTCATGATCTACAATATCAGTTTCTATGAGACCTATGTGATCATCCATATCAGTGGTAAAACTGTATGGCTCTCCACCAAGGCTTGTTTGTGAAAATAAACATGAACAAACTGATATGAGTGCTATAGTTAAATTCTTCATATGTTCCCCTTAACCTAGTTAATGTTAAACCTATACAACATTAAACCTAATAAAGCTTATTGTAAACAAAAAAAATGTGAATAAATGTTACAGAAATCACAAATTCATTTTTTTGATATATATTGATTGCCCTTGATATAAAAACGCCATTGAAGATTGGAATCATCACCTGCATAATCAACGCCTATTCTTTTCTTTGATACTATTGCAGAATTTTTAATGTTTTGAGAATCTTGAATCCAAATTTTATTGCCAGTTAATTTTTCTCCATTTGAATCAATATCAATTCCTAAGGATACAGAGAGCTTTCCTGGGCCAGACGCAAGATCTAAGATATTAGTTTTTGATGTTCTCTCTTGCATGGTACGCACTCCATCTTTCGTCTGAATCGCTCTAATTAATATTGCATCCGCTTTATTCTTTTGATTGGTTACAATATTTAATAGCGCATGAATACCATAGCATATATACACATAAATTACACCTCCCTGAGAGTACATCATTTCGTTTCGTTTGGTTTTTTTATTTTGATATGCATGGGATGCCTTATCATTGATTGATCGATAGGCCTCCGTTTCAATAATCATGCCAGAGGTAAGATTATTATTAAAATTAGTAAAAAGTGTTTTCCCAAGAAGATCTTTAGCTAAAAATACAACATCCTCATTTAAATAATAGCTCTTTGGAAGTTTATTGTAAACTGGATTTATATTCATCAATAAATTTATTGTGACAATAAAACGCAATGCTAGGAAGATCATTAATATTAAATAATCCAAGTTCCTCAGCATCGTCCCCAGCCTTCATTTGTGAAAAATTATTCACTTCCATCTCTACTCCAATTAATAGAATATCTCCAAATATCGTTCCATAGTGTGAGCATGTAGATAATATCCGCTTTACGGTACCATCTAAATTAGTTTCTTCCTTGAGTTCCCGGATGGCTGCTTCATTTAATGTCTCATTAAGCTCCATGAATCCCCCTGGTAAGCCCCATTCTCCTTTTGCAGGGCTGAAAGCTCTTTTTGCCAAAAGCAGTTTATCATTTTTTGTGCATATAATCGTTGCGGTGGGCTTGGGGTTTTCATAATGGATAGTTTTGCATGTAGCACAGTGATACCGATGTTCCCCATCTATATGTCCATATACATTTTTATTTCCACAACTTGAACAAAATTCTAAGTATCCCATGTCATAAATATAGATATTATTTAGATAAAAATTTCAATTAGTAATATGTTGTAATTATTTTTATTATATCTTTTATGATATCAAATGATATAACAGTTGTTGGATCTATTGCACTTGATAGCCTTGAAACTCCTAAAGGAACTCATAATGCAATTCTTGGTGGATCTGCAATGTATTTTTCACTATCTGCATCTTTATTCTCTCCCGTAGAAATGATTGGTATCGTTGGAACGGATTTTCCAGAAGAGGGTTGGGCAATACTCAAATCACGTGATATTAATTGTAATAATATTGAAATCAAAAATGGAAAAACATTTAGCTGGGGTGGTAAATACAATGATGATTATTCAACAAGAGATACTCTATTTACAGATTTAGGTGTATTTGAAACCTATCAACCAACTATTCAAAATAGTATCAATAAAAATGGAACATTGTTTTTAGCTAATATTCATCCATCTCTTCAACTTAATGTGTTAAATCAAATGAAATCAGATGTCTCGTTAGTGGTATCTGATACCATGAATCTGTGGATTGAGACTGATCTTGATGGGGTTAAGGAAGTGATTTCAAAATCTAATATATTTTTACTAAATGATGAAGAAGCAGTTCAACTTACTGGTCTATCTAACTTAAATGATGCTGGAGCCTGGATACAGAAGCAGGGCCCTGATACAGTTATTATTAAAATGGGAGGAGCAGGATCATTATTAATTGAAAAAGATGAATCATATCATGTCCCCTGCGTTCCAAATATAGATGTTCATGACCCCACTGGAGCAGGAGACAGTTTTGCTGGTGGGCTCATTGGATTTGTTTCGAAGTTTGGACTTGCTGATAAAAAAAATGCTCTGATATATGCTTCAGCAATCGCATCCTTTACCGTATCTGATTTTGGAATAAATCAATTATTAAACTTAAATTTAGATGAAGTGGAGTCGCGAGTAGATGTGATTCAAAAATTAATGGAAAAATAAACTTGAGGATTAATATGTTAAAATATTCTACCCTAGCTATTTATACTGTAATTGCATTATTTGTTTTTAGTTGCGCCAGCGGTCCATCTAGTGTTCAATTTACATCTGCAAAAACAAAAGCACGATCAGAACGAAATTTAAAAGAAGCAGAAAAGTACGCGCTAGAGGCTCTGGTCCTAGAGGCTCACCAGCAAGATGCACAGGTTCCCTATTTCCTTGCTACTGAGGTATATAAGCCCCAAAAAAAATGGGGAAAGGTTGTTGAAATGTTTGATGAGGCAATGAAAAGAGATCCTGAAGCTATGCTCTCTCAGCCATATCAATATGAAGGAAGAATCATTACTAAAATGCAGGAGCAAATTACTATTTACTATATTAGTGAGCTGTGGTATATCCTATACAATAAAGCCGTGAAGGATTATGATGAAAATCAAACAGATGTAGAAATTATAGAATTACTTGAGCTTGCAATGCATGTAAATCCTAATAATATTAATACATATGTATTACTATCAAAAATATATGACAGCAATGAACAACCAGATTTATCAAAGGGTATAATTAATCAAGCATTAAATATTGAGAGTATTACAGTGGATGAAAAAGCAAATCTATGTGCAATACAAGCAGAGCAATTTAAACAAGAGGGTAATTATACAGAGGGTATTAATAGCTATAAAACTGCATATGACTATTATAAACAGGCTGATGATGAGGATGGAAGGATGTCATGTATGGTATCCATTCTGAGTTTAAATTTATTATTAGAAAATTGGGATGAATCGATACACTGGGCAGGCAAAGTATATGATGAAGACTATTTAATTAGTGACGATACTAAAATGGATGTATTTTTTAATATTGCTTTAGCATACAATAATGCGGCATCAAACTACTATAATATCGCAGGTAGTGTTTTTAATTCAGATAATCCATCACGATATGAGCTTCAAGAAGCGATGAATAATTATAATAAAGCCTTTACATTCTTTGATCAAGCAAGAGATTTTTTTAATGAGCTTGATGATATGGGTTCTGATAATGGTGCAAGAATGGCAGAACAAGTTAAAAACTACATGGAAATGATTGAAGATAAACAGGTGCCATTTGTTCAGAAACAGCTTGATTCTTTAAACTCTAATTAATGAAATGTTGACTGCAAATGGATAGCGGGCAATATAATTACCCGCTATCTGCAATAAGACCTCGGTGATAACACTGGGTCTTATCTCCTCCCTATCACCAAATTGGCGTTATTGCAATCTATGGGAATGAATTATGTGTTGGTGTGATGTAGCTTACAAAAAATTAATAATTTTTTCGTTTAACAAGTAACTCTGTAAGGGCTGAGTCAAGTGACTCATCTGTATGGATAGGTATATACTCAATACGGTTGTGACCACATCCACGCTTCAACGTATCGCAATATTCACGAAATAATTTGATGTAATCTTTCGCAATGTGCCACGGATCGGTTGTGATTTCCTCAGCTGTTTCATTATCAATAAACTTAACCCGTTCATTAAAATTAAAGGATGCTTCATTTTTATCGATAATATGAAATACGATTACTTCATGGCCTTTGTGACGTAAATGACGCAGGCCATTGATGATACTGGATGTATCATCCATTAAATCTGAAATAACAATAACCAATCCACGTTTTGTGATACCCTCAGCTGAGTAGTGTAACGCATTTGCGATATTAGTTTGGTCAGATGGCTCTGCATTCTCCATGTTTGATAAAAGAATATTGAGATGGCTTGGAACAGACCGTGGTGGAATAAGCTTGTTAATGGTCTCATTAAATAATGCAAGCCCAACGGCATCCTGCTGTTTAATCAGTATATAGGCAAATGAAGCAGCGAGTAACTTGGCATACTCAAATTTACTAGTACCTCCAGAAGCATAGTCCATGGAATTACTCTGATCAAGTATAATATGAGCCTTGAGATTGGTTTCCTCTTCAAATTGTTTAACATAATATTTATTGGTCTTGGACCATAGTTTCCAATCAATGTGTCGTACCTCATCTCCAATACCATAGGGTCGATGTTCAGAAAATTCCACAGAGAATCCATGATAAGGACTCTTGTGCAGTCCAATCATAAAGCCCTCCACAACGTATCGTGCCTTGATTGATAGATTTTGTAGCTTGGAAAGTAGCTCAGGGGTCAGTTGTTTTGAATGGTCCATTGAATCTATATTTTTAACTGATCAATTAACTGATCAAGAACATCTTCTTTGCTGATACCATCGGCCTCAGCCGTAAAATTGGTAATGATACGATGTCGCAACACTGGCTTCGCAATATTTTTAATGTCATCTATATCAGGCGTACTTTTATCCTCAAGTAGACACTTGGCTTGTGCTGCCATAATTAAAAATGTGCTGGCTCGTGGACCGGCACCCCAGTCTAGCCAATCTTTGGTAATCTGGGGAGCAGAATCATCAGATGGGCGAGTCATACTAACCAGCTTCACTGCGTATTCAATGACATTATCCGCAACGGGGACATGCTTGATAAGTTCTTGAAATGATTGAAGCTCCTCTTTTGATATTACTGTCTTTAGTGTTGCGCTATCCTTGGTGGTCAGTGTCCTTACAATTTCCATTTCCTCGCTCATCGTTGGATAGTCAATTAAAATATTAAACATAAATCGATCCAGCTGAGCCTCTGGAAGTGGGTAGGTTCCCTCTTGCTCAATTGGATTTTGAGTGGCAAGAACAAAAAATGGTTGGTCAAGATCATAGGTATTGCCTCCCGTGGTAACCTTGTGCTCCTGCATAGCCTCCAACAATGCTGATTGTGTTTTGGGTGGAGTACGGTTAATCTCATCAGCAAGAATAACATTAGAAAAAATTGGCCCCTTAAAAAATCGAAACGATCGCTTGGATGTACTGGGGTCCTCTTCAATGATATCAGTGCCGGTGATATCAGATGGCATTAAATCTGGAGTAAATTGAATTCGATTAAATTTTAAATCTAAAACATCAGACAGCGTTTTAATCAGCAGTGTCTTTGCTAGACCGGGGACTCCCTCTAAAAGTACGTGGCCTCTGCACAGCAGCGCAATGAACAGATGGTCAATAACATCCTTCTGCCCAACAATAACCTTGGAGATCATATCAAAGAGCTGATCCCGACTTTCATTTAATTTTTCTACAATTTTTATATTATCCATATCATGTCCTATATATTCAATTAATAAAGAAATGCATATTTTGTTAAAGAATACGTATTAAATTTAAGAGTTAAGGAGTGCAATTTAAGAAAACATTATATGGTACAAAAGCAAATTAAAGGATTAAATCTAGATGAACTTACCCTATTATGTGAGGAGAATAACTTCTCAGCGTTCAGGGCAAAGCAGCTTTATCATTGGATGTACCGCCATGGGGTCAGCGATGTTGATCAGATGGATAATATCCCCAATGACATGTCTGAGTATTTTTCAGGTGAGTATCTATTTAAAACATTAGAAATTGAAAATATTCAAAGCTCGGCATCTGAAAATACAAAAAAAATATTATTTAAAACCCAGGATGATAAATTGATTGAATCGGTGAGCATGATTGATAAAAATTTGCATACCGTATGTATATCATCACAGGTGGGGTGCAGCGTTGATTGTAAATTCTGCGCAACCGGCATGATGGGCTTTTCACGTAATTTGTCGTGTGGTGAGATTATTGATCAAATTATTGAAATTACAAATATTAGAGAGGAGCCTATTACCAATGTGGTATACATGGGAATGGGTGAGCCATTTTTAAATTATCGTGAGGTCATCAAGTCTGCCGATATTCTGCATGATCCACATGGAATGAATTTAGGAAGAAACAGAATTACTATATCAACCTCCGGCATCCTTCCAAAAATCAAGCAGTACATCAGTGAGGGGCAGCCATATAAGCTGGCCATCTCTCTGAATGCAACCAATGATAAAACGCGAACAGAGATTATCCCTATAAATAAAAAGTGGAACATTGATATGATCGTGAAAGAGCTTGATAAGTATCCCGCAGATAAAAAAAATATGATTATGCTTGAGTATGTGCTTCTCAAGGGAGTCAATGACTCAATCAACGATGCAGAGATACTGGCATCATACGCCAATAGACTAAGGTGCAAGGTAAACGTGATTCCATTTAATGATATCGGCAACGAATTCTCTCGACCTGATGACCAGACTATCAATCGTTTTATTGATGTCCTGCATAAAAATCAAAAGCACTATCAAACGCTGGTACGCTGGAGTAAGGGAGTGGACATTGATGCTGCGTGTGGCCAGCTATCCACAAAGCATAATGATTGATTATATAAAAAATCAAATTAAGGGTCATCCTGTCGTTGGAGTAGTGTTGGGATCCGGCCTTCAGGAGCTCTCTAGCTCCCTTGAGAATGCCGTGCGCATACCATACCCAGAGATTCCATCATTTATCAATACAACCATTGAAGGGCACGCGGGTGAATTTGTTTATGGCACCCTTAAAGGTACTTCCATGCCAGTGATATTTGCCAATGGACGATTTCACTATTATGAAGGACTCGAATATAGTCAAGTCCACATCATCATCGATATTTTTAATGAGCTTGGGTGTCAGAGCGTGATTACAACCAACTCATCAGGCTGTCTGGTTCCAACGTGGACTCCTGGTGATATTATGATTATCGATTCACATGTTGATATGACGTTCAGGCAGGGGCCAGACCACATCAATAAACAGTCGGGAGCCAGCTACTATGATCCGGCCCTTATTAAAATTGCTGAAGGCTGTATGGAGGAAATGGAGCTTCCAATACGCAAAGGAACCTACGGATGGACACTGGGGCCAACCTATGAGACCCCCGCAGAGGTAAAGCTTTTACAAACACATGGTATCGACGCGGTTGGGATGTCAACCGTTCCAGAAATTGAGCGTGCGCACGATCTTGAGTTGAGCCTTCTATCTGTTGCGTGTCTTACCAACTACGCCGTTGGAATCTCTGCTCACCCACTTACCCATGAAGAGGTGGTGGAGCAGGCGAATAAAAGTGGAAAAATATTCTCAGCGCTTCTCTCTAGAATTCTAGCGAAGATTAATCAGATCTAAATTAACTCTGGACCCAAATAAAATCGTAGGGTGGCTGGTTAGCCAAGGTGCCGTCCATTGATCATCAAATTTAAGGCTCATGTCACCGCCAGGATTTGTAATGCGAAGGGGAGACTGCATCGACTGATGCTCAGATGCATAGAATGCAGCCGCCACGGAACCCGATCCACAGGACAGCATAATCTTTTCAATTCCCTTTTCATAGGTAACCACATCAATATGGTCATCAGCCTTAATCATAAGAAAATTAACATTCAGGCCGCTGGGCTTAAATACATCATCGTATCGAATGCTCTGTGCGTGTGTGTATAGTTGACGATGATCCCTCTCATCACACAGCGTCACAAAATGCTTGGCACCTGAATCAATATGCCGACCACGAAATCCCTGGACACTGATTTCATCTGTTACGCTGGATGGAGACTTGATGCTGATGCTGATCTGATTATCAGTAAATTTGATCTCATGCTCACCATCTCCAGCAGTAAAGCGGTGGGTTGCAAACGTATATTCTTTCGACTGGAGCAATAGAACGCAGCACAGCGCGCCATTGGCGCACATCGTTTCCCAGCTTCCATCGCTGTTGTAGTAATCCATATTAAAATCATATTGATCCCCTGATGTGTCAATCAAAATCAGACCATCAGCGCCGATTCCCCGTTGTCGATTGCACAGCTTTTGAATGGCCGGCTCATCGAGCGTAATATCAAGCTCATCCTTGAGTAGTAACACAAAGTCATTTCCGTTGCACTGCGCTTTATAGAATTGCTGTTCAGGCATTACTGTAGGATCCCAGATACATTGAAATAGAGTAGATAATCATAAATAAAATAATTGTGACAATCGATCGATAGGCAAATCGATGGTGATTGAAAACCTCAAAAAGAATAGATACAATAATAAGAATAACGCTCATAAAGACTTTATACTGATAGTTGGGAAGTGATAGCCGCCAAAAATTAGATTCAGAGATCATCCATAGTCCACTGAGCACCGCGATGGTCAGCATGATATTCACATACCGATAAAGCTGCTTTGATAAAAATGTTCCCTTCGCTCCATCTTGAAGTATATAGCCAATAGCCGCAAAGATAAAAAGCAGCAGAATAATATTAACGCTGCACAGATGAAGGAATGTCATGTCAAGTTTCATACTAAACTATTGATCGAGCACCATACTAACCAGCAGAATAATATCCAGCAAATCAATCGCTCCATCGGCATTCATATCCGATGCACATATCTGCGCAAGACTTGGCTCAATCACACCAAGAATAATATTAATTTCTTGAAGAATATCAAGAATATCAATGGTGCCATCCTCATTAAGGTCACCCTCTTGGCACAGCGATTCAAACTGATTGTATCCGGTTCGCTGGTAGTTCCCTTTGTACATTGACCAGTATCCACTCTGGGATCCAGATTGCTTAATGTCAATCACATTGAGTGACAGGCTGGTTCCAGCAATGATTTCAAGATCATCATCGCCATCAATGTCATGAATCATTGGGGCACTTTCATATGGAAACGGATATGAAATTGGCATCTGATTGTACAGACCCCCAGTGATACTCATCGCATACAGATCACCGCTATCGGTTCCAAAAATAATCTCTGGATGCATATCGCTATCTAAATCTGAAACAACAATCGACTCTGCAAGTTCGTTTCCAATATAAATGGGGAAGTATGGGTACATCTCACCATTCTCATTCACCGCGTAGACATAGCCATCTGAATCTCCAAAAAATATATAGCAATTATTAAGATAATTTAAAAATGATGGAGAGGTTTTAACATTATCCTGGGCCTCGACCATAAATCGCATGCTGCCATCTGAGTTGATTCCATGAAGATGATCATCATTGCTCCCGGCAAGTATAATCATCTCACCATTAAAATTTAGTATGGATGGGGAGCTGTGAATTGCGCCCCCAGCCTGATATGGAAATCCATCGGCGATACTTCCATCATCATACATCAGATAGATACGATCATCATTGGTCCCAAAGACAATATCATCCTTCCCATTGCCATTAAAATCAGCAAGTGAAACTCCCTTTTTAATTTTTTCTCCAATGCTCACAGGGAATCCATCAACCGGTGTGCGGTCATGATTAAACGCAAAAATTTGTCGGCCGTCACCACTTGAATAGCCGCCAATAATGACCTCCAGCTCACTGTCATCATCAATGTTCCCAATGGCAGGCGTACCCATCAAATAACTTTCAGTGTCATAGCTTCCGGTGTGGCCACCCTGATCAAAGAAATAAAGCTTTTTATCTTTAGATCCCACTACAAAGTCCATCACTCCATCTAAATTTAAATCCGCAGATGCAATCGATCCCCAAATCTGATCGTCTGTATCAAATGGGTATACATCATTCTCAATGGCGCTGCCATCAACGTTGTAGGCCCTGACCTTTCCATCATAGTCAGCAACAATAATTTCATCTTCACTGTCCCCATCCACATCCAGCATCACCGGTGATGCGCTCATTGGGAAACTGGTTTCATTGGGGAACCCACTCTGATCTAGGCTAACATCAATCATAAACGTGTAGCTATCATTGTAGAACAGAAGATCATTTCCCTGAATATACTCGGCATTAATTTCCAAGGTGATCGGAATCTGCCCCAAATCAATATCATCTGATAGTATGATTTCTACAAAATGTGAGTAGCTGCTTTGGTTTCCATCTAGATCCGGAAAATTAATCGTTGGAAAGGGAATCTCAATTGGATAGGTGGTGGACAGCGTGCCGGTGATTCCGTAGGCTGTCACATCATCTGACATATTGTTCATCACAAATTCAAGCACCACCGATTCACCAGGATTGATAATACCATCTCCATCGCTATCACTCGCTGGACCAAAATAATTTCCATAGAGCATCAGATTAAGAACCGTAAATTCAATGGTCTCACCCGCCGATCCAATATCGACAATATTAATTCCCCCCATGGAGTTATCAGTTAAAAAAGATGATGGATTTGTTGAATCATTAAACTGCGTTCGTCCAACCTCCTCACTAAATACCGCCGATGCAAACACTCCGTTGCTTGTGGAGGTGCCTCCCACTCTGTACACATACAGCTCATCTGGCGGTCCGTTGGCGTTTCCATTGTACAGATCATTCACACGATAAATCACAATTCCCGAATCAATGCCAGGGGCATTGACATCATAGATGCCCTCCTGCGTTCGATATTCAATAACAAAATATTCATTTGAGTTGGATGAATCCACTCGATAGGCATTGTTCTCTGGTTGTCCAAGTGGATTTATTTCAAAGGTGCCTCCACCCGATGCATCCACAAGCTCAATCCAATTAAAGTAGCGATACTTAATATACGAGCTGGTCCACTGAGGGATATCGGTGCTGGCATCCATCACATCCCATCCACCAACCGCCACCGGCGCCGTGTCATCGTAGTAGTGGTATAAATCCGGTGCGCCCAGTGAGTGACAAAACTCATGGCACAGCGTGCCTACAGAAAAATAAGGGCCAGAGGCCATATTAAAATTATAGTCCCACACTCGCTTACCATGAATCTCTGAAACGACAGAGTACAGCGCCCATCGGTGTGGCCAAAGTAAATCTGCCCAGCCTCCCGGCTGTCCATACACAAGAAACGTCACATTGTCTACATACCCATCGTCATTGGAATCAATAATCAATGAGTCGGGGACCTCACTTTCAATAAACGCAATGGCATTCTGAAGCAGTGTGTGCTCCCGGTCGGTACGCTCTGAATCTGTATAGCCCTCTGGGTTGGTCACCGCGTTGTAGGGCTGATAGTAGCTTCGGGGATACTCATCCTGATAGGATAAGTTGGAATCCATATCAGACACAGGATAGTGAATCGTGTTCACCGTCAGCATCTCATAGGACACCTCATCAAAATAGTCTTTCATCGATGGCCCATTCTCATCATTAAAGTAGCCATCGTAGTAGCTACGCGCATTCCCAAATTCCTGCTCATCGGCAAAGCGTATAAATACATTTAAATTATTTACCGTTCCGGTGGTCGGAGCATCTCGGGTCTCGACATCGACCCACCAGCGCTCTCGGATATCAAGGTAGCGCTCCTTTGGAATTATAATCCGTTTACTAAACCCCGCAGCATCAAGGTCCTGCGCCTGATCCGCTCGAAATGTAGATGGGACAATCTGGTCACCATCAAGTAGCGCGTAGTAGTAGTAGCCATCCTCATTGCTCTGGGTGATGGTGTATCCATCGCTGTCATGCAGTCGACTGTAGAACTCATCTCCCGAGGCAAAGCATGATAGAATGCTATTGTCTGGCTGCTTGAGCTCAACGGGAACATCATACAGAAGCGCGCCCGTCATCATCGCTGCCATGATTAATAGTGGTAAAAAGGTTTTAATTATTTTCATAGTTAGATTCAAGTTATATTATAGTGTTAATTAATGTACCTATAATCTAATGCGTTCTATTAATAAAAGAGAATTATTTATTCAGTCGTGGGAGCTTTTTAAAGGCAACCTTCAGTTTCTGATTAACGTGGGAGTTCTGATCTTTCTTGTGCAGATGCTGGTTCCCAATCTGCTTGATTCCCTGTTTAATGAAATCAATCTTCAGTATATACTCTATCGATTTGCGTATCTGCTGATTGTCACGGGAATCACCCTGGGGGTCACCGTGCAGCTGATTAAAATTACCCGTCTGGGGGTCATTGAAAACTTTTCTGATATCTTCAACTATTTTCACAAGATTATTGTGAGCCTTATGGGTAGCCTGCTGGTGGGCCTTGCGCTTGGATTCTTGGGCATCATTTTTATTGTTCTATTTATGGGAATCTCCAGCCTGAACCTTGAGTCACTGGAGCTGATTATGAAAGGTGAGGAAATATCCGGGCCACTGAGTATCGGTGTGATGGGCTACCTTATTATTGTGACCTACCTGTCACTGAAAACAAATTTCTTCAGCTACTTTATCCTGGATAAGGATATGGGTCCCGTTGAGGCGCTCAGCGAGAGTCTCACAAGGACCACTGGCCTTGAGTTTGAGCTGTTTATTATTTACGCGATTCTGGCGCTGATCAATCTCATTGGCGCGCTTCTGTTTGGCCTTGGGCTGCTGTTTACCATTCCCTATAGCTGGCTGGTGGTCAGCGTGATTTATACCCGCTACCTATCTGATTAAAGCCCCATCTCAGCATTTAAGTGTTAAATGTT
>CAZHKH010000030.1:0-13903 GCA_964532515.1 uncultured bacterium | reverse complement strand
TGTGCAGATGACTATCTAAGTTGGATTTGTGATGGTTACTGTGATGATGGCTCATGGGGTATAGACTTCGTAAGTTGTGGTGACTTCGACTGTGATGGTGGTGACTGTGGCACTGAGCTGGTTGACGGCGAATGTGTTGAGGTTCCATCTTGTACAGCAGGTGACGTAAACGGTGACGAAGATGTTAACGTTCAAGATATCGTTGTAATGGTTGGCTACATCCTTGATGGCGGAGACGCTGAAGCAGTTGAAGAGTGTGGTGATGCCAATGGCGACGGTGCTGTTAACGTTCAAGATATCGTTGTACTTGTTAACACTATCCTAGGTGGAAGAACAACTTCTGATGCGACAGAAGCCAGCTTAAACATCAACGACGGAATCGTTAGCTTAGATGCAAACGGTTTTGTTGGTGCGGTTCAAATGACTCTAAGTCATGGCGCTGGATTCGACATCGAGTTAACAAACAAAGCAATGGTTGCTGATTATAGAACCAATGGTAATAGCACAACACTTATTATCGTTGCTCCTGAGAGTGATGAGCTGTTTACAGCAAGTGGTGACTTTAACGTTGAGGAAATAATCGTAGCCAATGAAAATGGTCAAGTGACCGTTGAAATGCCTACTGAGTTAACTCTAAGTGAAGCATATCCAAACCCATTTAACCCATCAACAAGCTTGAGCGTTTACGTTCCTGCTGATGGTGTTGTAAGCCTAAGTGTTTACAATGTAATGGGACAGGAAGTTGCAACACTTCACAGCGGCAATATGACTGCTGGAAGTCACAGTGTAACATGGAACGCTGCGAACATGACAAGTGGTATGTACTTTGTGCGTGCTGAGTCATCAGCTGGCGTTGCGGTTCAAAAAGTGATGTTAATGAAGTAAATCTTATCAGTTAGTATTGATAAATATGAAAAGGGCCTCAATTTGAGGCCCTTTTCTTTTATAATTAAAATATTCTATTTAGTGTTAACTTCCAGCAATGAGAAAGTTACTTTTATTCAGCTTTTTTTTTAGTGCTCTTCTAGGGCTAGAGTTTGATGTATCTCTAGGCAGTGCCTATAATTTCAATTCAAATATTTTTATTGATAGCCAGAGTGGAGAGGCAGAGTCTATTCGTATGGAGCGGTCAGCCAATACCCATGGATTTAAAAGCCCCCAGTACTACTCTATTCGATTCAGGGAGGATAGGTATGAGCTTGAGCTGGTTCATCATAAGCTTTATTTTGAGGAAAATCTTCCTGATGAAATTGAGCATTTTGAAATAACAGATGGCTACAATCTGCTGATGCTAAACATCCTCTCCCCACTACATATTGGAAGCATTGATGAATCATTTTATTATCGTCTTGGGATCGGAACCGTGGTGGCGCACCCTGATATTACCATCAACGGAAATCGATACTACAAGAAAGGTGGTGGACTACTTCCGGCGGTTTGGAGCGATGGATACCACTGGGGAGGAGTGTCCTCCCAGGGCTCAGTGATGTTTAAAAAAGATATAAATAAAAATCTTTCTTTTCATATTGAAAGCAAGCTTGTTTATGCAATCACAGTCCTATCTTTAGATGATGATGAGTATGATTGGAGGGTTGAAATCCCTAATTTTTCAATTCATCTTCTGGGTGGAATTTCCTTTGGGAAATAGAATAAGATTATTAGTTTTCTCTTATGTTTAAAAATAATGGAATAGAGTTATGAGTTTTAATATACTTACAGTTGATTTTTTATCAGAGAATGCGCCTAAGCAATTTGTTCGTTCGCTAAGGAATACGGGATTTGCTGTCATTAAAAACCATCCAATTCCACGTGACCTTCTGAATAATGTTTACACCGATTGGAAAGATTTTTTTAATTCAAATAAAAAGCATAACTACCCATTTCACAAAGAAGAGCAGGATGGATACTTTCCATTTCAATCTGAGAATGCAAGGGGATACAGCCACAAGGACCTAAAAGAATTTTATCATATCTATCCATGGGGACGCTATCCAATTGAGATCAAAGATCATACAAAACTATTTTATGAGTATACACTTGAACTGGGGGCAGAGCTTCTGGATTGGATTGATCAGTATAGTCCTCGAAACATATCAAAAGCCTTTTCAGTTCCACTGTCTGACATGATTGAGGACAGCGCTCAGAATCTACTAAGGGTGATTAACTATCCACCCATCAAGGACCTGAATACCCATGGAGCCATCAGAGCTCAGGAGCACGCTGATATTAATCTAATCACGTTGCTGGTGGCAGCCACACAGCCAGGGCTTCAGGTAAAAAACACCAAAGGAAAGTGGATCAATATTAAATCTAATCCTGGTGAGCTTATTATCAATACCGGAGATATGCTCCAGGAGTGCTCTAACAACTATTTCCCATCTACAATTCACAGAGTAACAAATCCGAAAGAACAAAATAAGCACAAGGCCCGAATATCGATGCCTGTTTTTATTCACCCATCAGATGATGTTGTACTATCTGAAAAGTATACCGCAAAAAGCTATCTTGATGAAAGACTTAAGGAGATAGGTCTCAAGCAATGAGCTACATCAGGTACATTCTTTCTAGCTATCTGAAAGTTGACCTTAGAACGCTGGGAATATTCAGATTTATTTTTGGATTGGTTTGTTTTATAGATATCTACAGAAGGCTGAAGTATATTGAAGTTTTTTACAGCGACATCGGCATCACGCCCCTCAGCCTGACTTCTACAAATTCTTTTTCATTGCTTTCATACTTTGATATTGGAAGCGTTGCCATGGTTAGCATGTTTTTCTACACCGCGCTACTGTTCTCATTTCTTTTTATGGTTGGATATAAAACAAAATTCTCCCAGATTGTCATGACCCTGGCGCTGCTGAGCATTCATAATAGACTTATTATTGTAGAGAACGGTGGAGACTTTGTGATGAATGCGTTTCTTATCTGGTCAGTTTTTTTACCCCTAGGAAAGCGATTCAGCCTTGACCGATTACTCTACTCTCTTAAACACTATAAGGACTCCACTCCATTTTCTCTAAACAGTGGATCGCTACTAACCTCAGATGAGCCTAAAAATTACTGGGGGATTGCATACTTTGCGTGCATCCTTCAGCTTTCAATTATTTATTTCTTTAATTTTGTAAACAAATCTGTAGGGACGTGGAACGATGGAAGCTCACTGTATTATTTTTATCAACTCGACATTTTTTTAACTCCGATGGGAAACTTCATTAAAGAGTTTTCATTGATGCCGATGTGGCTCTCTGAAATACTCACGCAGATGACGCTCTATCTTGAGCTGTGGGTTCCATTCTTATTAATTATTCCCATATTCACTCTGTGGATTCGACGATTTTCAATGGCATCGATGATAGGTTTTCATATTATTATTGGAGCCACCATGTATATAGGTATGTTCTCATGGGTGATGATCTCCGCGCTGCTGCTACTTCTGTCGGCCAGAGATATTGACCTATTAAAAAAATACCTATCGAGGCTGTCGCCTGGATCCTTGATTGCATTTTATGATAGCGACTGCGGGTTCTGCCACCAAAGCGCCAGAATTATCAGGAGGATGGACCTTTTTAATAGCATCACCTGGGCGGGCAAGGACTGGCGAGATGAAAAGCCAGAGGAACTAGACTCACTTAGAGACAGCACCATTGTTATATGGGACAAACAAAACAACAAAGTATATACACGTCACAAGGCATTCTCTAAAATCATCTCATCCCTTCCCTTTGGATTTTTATTTGCGTGGATATTTTTAGTTCCGGGGCTATCGCATCTAGCTGGGTATATTTATGATTTAATTTCTAGAAAGCGAACATCTATCAGCAAGCTGCTTGGATATTCAGCCTGCGATATATCAGAGGATCACAGCGAGAACCAATTTACTCCAATCTACAGGGAGCATCGATTCTACAGGAAGTTTATTATTGCCACAGAGTCACTTAAAAGCATACTGGTGTTCCTGCTGCTTGTAGGAACGGTAAACTATGCCTTTGCAAAATGCTACCAGAAAACCAAAAACAGTCAATTCAAAGAGACGGTTAAAGAAATTAATTTTTTAAAAAGCTTCAAGAGCAGCTCCTATGCCTACAAATTTATTAGAAAAACTCGAATGATTCAGAATTGGAACATGTTCTACTCGGTACCCAAAAGCTACAAGTGGATGATTCTTGAGGCCAGGACAGGCGATAAAAATAATGTTTATGATGCGGGCGAGAGATTTATAGATAGAGGAAATGGCGTATATGATCTCGGCGAGAGCTTTGTGGATATTGGAAATGGAGCGTGGGATCCCGGTGAAGAATTTACAGATAAAAAAGATATACAGGTAACGCACTCAGATTCAATATCAAAATCAGTTTTTAAAGATGGCGTGAATGTCCTTGATATCATTGGGGGACTAAAGGTCGGCAACGGTGTCTATGATGATGGTGAAGCGTTTATTGATATTGGAAATGGTGTCTATGATAAGGGTGAGGAGTTTACGGATATTGGAAATGGTGTTTATGATGAGGGTGAGACATTTGTTGATATCACTCCGATCGTTGATTTTTTTACGGGCAAGTCCCCAAACTACAATGATCTAAACTATGATACCTTTAAGCTGATAGATAACTCTCAATTTTGGAGAAAGTTTATCTACCGAATCAATCCCTACAACAAGAATGGCGACACCTACCACAGGTATCGAAAAAGATTTATTGAGCTAGCCATGCAGGAAGACAATCCGATAATGCCATCTCGCGACTTTAATCA
This sequence comes from uncultured bacterium, assembly GCA_964532515.1. Classification (GTDB taxonomy): domain Bacteria; phylum Fidelibacterota; class Marinisomatia; order SCGC-AAA003-L08; family D37C17; genus TMED161. The sequence continues at coordinate 9,154 of CAZHKH010000030.1, read as the reverse complement.
GGATGGAAGGATTGATGATGCGGATCAGATTCAATCAATCTCACTGATTAGCATTGACTACAGCGTGGGAAGGCAGAGGGTCTCAAAGCGGGACATATCAGAGTGGACTGACAAGAAGCGAATAAAGCCCAGGAAAAAAAAAACCAAGAAAAAATAGTGGTGTGGCCTAGATGGAGTCTATGTCCAGCGTCATCATAAATTTAAGGGCCTGCTCATAATCGTTCTCAATCACGCCATCTAAAATTGCATCCTCAATTGCTTTCTTTATTTTTCCAATGTCCTTCCCAGGTGATAAATTAAATTTTTCCATTATTTCTGCGCCTCTCACAGGTGACTGGAACGCACGAAGATCATCCCGAAGCTTTACATCTTTCACCAGCTCTTCAACTTTGATGAAGTTGTTTAGGTATCGATTGACCTTCTTCTTATTTTTGGTAGTGATGTCTGCTCTACACAGAATCATAAGGTCATCAATGTCCTCTCCGGCCTGCACAATCAATCTTCGAACCGCGCTATCGGTGACCCCCTCTTTTGCCAGGGATATTGGACGCAGATGAAGTTTGATCAGCTTGCACAGATACTCAGTGAGCTCATTTGACAGCTTCATTCGTTTAGAGAGTTTTCTCATTAAATTTATTCCTACAACCTCATGAGCGTGGTAGGTCCATCCCTTTCCATCAATAAATTTTTTGGTTTGTGGCTTTGCGATATCATGAACAAGCGCAGCAAATCGTATTTCCATTTTATCACTCAGCTCCGCGGCGTTATCAATAACCTGGAGGGTATGAATGAAGACATCTTTGTGAGACATTTTCTCTCTTGTCTCGATTCCACCCATAATAGAAAATTCAGGAAGGATAACCTCCAGAAGCCCGCTGTCTCTCAGCGCGTAGAACCCGATGCTGGGTTTTTTTGTTTTTAATATTTTAATAATCTCATGGGTGATTCGCTCCCAGGATATGATACTGATTCGCTCCTTCATTCTGGATATGCTCTCCATCAAATTGGGCGCAATATTAAAATCAAGCTGGGCCGAAAATCGTATGGCCCTGAGCATTCGAAGGGGGTCATCATCAAAAGTTGTATCTGGATCCAGTGGAGTGATGATCAGCCCCTTGTGCAGGTCCTTTATGCCGCCAAATGGATCGTGCAGCTCCCCAAAGCTGTCGGGATGTATTGAGGCCGCGATGGCATTGACTGTAAAATCTCTGCGCGACATGTCATCCTTAAACGTTGAGGGTTCCACTTTAGGGTTTCGACTGTCTTTTGTGTAGCTCTCAGATCGTGCGCTGGAAACTTCAATCTCAAATTTTTCATAGGGAATTCGGGCGGTTCCAAAGTTTTTAAATTCTACGATTTTAGGAACGCCAATTTTATTTCCCAGTAATTTTGCGTATGAAATGGCATCCCCCTCAACCATGATATCAATATCTGAGGTATCGCGATTCAGCAGCCTGTCTCGGACATAGCCACCAACTAAATAACAGGGTAAATTTTGCTGTTTAGCAACCTCTCCAGCTTTTATAAATATCTCATAATGTTCAGAGTTGCTATCTAATAGTGATGTAATATTGCTCATTTCGTATAAAATCTATTAAAATATTGTTATAAATGTAAGTTTATTAGTTTAAATTTCAGCAGTTTTTATTATATTCAGCAGTTTTATTAAATGATTATTGATAGGGATCATATATTAAAATTAGCCGACTTGGCCAAAATCACAATCAGTGAAGAAGAGGTCGACTCTTACATCTCCGATATAAATAAAATTCTTGAGCTTGTATCTGAAATAAAGGATATTGATACCTCCGGGGTAGAGCCGCTGTCAAATGTTATCGATCAGCTGAGTGATACCAGGGAAGATGAGCCAGCTATGAAGCTAGATAGAGATGAGGCGCTTGAGAACGCCCCCGAAAGTGATGGAGTCTACTTCCAGGTTCCGGCAACAATAAAACACAATAAAGAAAATATTAAAGATGAAGAAAGCTAAGCAGCAGACAAAATATATATTTGTATTTGGTGGTGTTCTCTCAGGACTCGGCAAGGGAATTGTGGCATCATCGCTTGGATATCTTTTAAAGTCAATGGGACTGAAGGTCACGATACAGAAGCTCGACCCATATTTAAATGTAGACCCGGGAACCATGAATCCCTATCAGCATGGTGAGGTATTTGTTTTGGATGACGGCTCGGAGACTGACCTGGACCTTGGGCACTACGAACGGTTTATTGATGGTCCGCTGAGCAGACTCAATACCACATCATCTGGAAGGGTGTACTGGGATGTGCTTGAGCGAGAGCGTCGCGGAGATTATCTGGGTGAGACCATTCAAGTGATTCCGCATATTACAGATGAAATTATCAGAAGAATCAAGCAGGTCAATCCACGAAAAAAATATGATGTCATCATTACCGAGGTTGGTGGAACCGTTGGAGATATTGAAGGCCAGCCATTTTACGAGGCAATCAGGCAGATGATACTCGAAGAGGGCAGGGACAACACCGCGGTGATTCACACCACGCTGCTTCCATTTATTCGCGCAGCGGGAGAGATGAAAACCAAGCCAACGCAGCACAGCGTGATGAGACTCAGAGAGATTGGTATAGAGCCGGATATGCTGGTGTGCAGAACAGAGGAAAATCATCATCTGAACATGAAACTAAAAAAGAAAATTGGACTATTCTGCAACATCGCGACGCAGCATGTATTTGAATCTCCAGATGTGGATAGCATCTATGAGATTCCACTTATTCTCCATGAAGATAATTTTGATAAAGAGATTGTAAAGAGACTTAAAATTAAAAATACAGCGAAGCACAAAAATATTGAATATCTGAAGGGCTTTATCGATCGCTTTAAAAATCCACATGGGAAGGTTGATATTGCAATCTGCGGAAAATACAATGGACTTCACGATGCCTACAAAAGTATTCTAGAGGCATTCATTCACTCGGGGGTATCAAACAACACCAGAGTCAATGTCAGGTGGGTGGACACCGAAGAGCTGGAGGTGAACGACAATCCAGAGGTTGTGTTCAGGGGCATCGATGGAATCTTAATTCCGGGAGGATTTGGAGATAGGGGCATTGAGGGAAAAATCATGTCATCTAAATATGCCAGAGAGCATGGGATTCCATTCTTTGGAATTTGTCTTGGCATGCAGTGCGCGGTAATAGATTTCTCCAGGCATCTGTGTGACATGAAAGCCGCCAACAGCACCGAATTTAATAAGCGAACCCGGTTCCCTGTCATTGATTTAATGAAAGCACAGAAAAGTGTTGTTGATAAAGGGGCGAGCATGAGACTGGGCACCTACAGCTGCGCGGTGAGCTCGGGCACCAGAGCGGCATCTGCATATCGAAAGAAGACGATCAATGAAAGGCATCGACATCGATATGAGTTTAATAATAGATATAAGACCAAATTAAAAAATGCAGGGATGAAAATTAGTGGGGTCAATGAAAAGCTTAATCTTGTTGAGATGATTGAGATCTCTGACCACCCATGGTTTGTGGGAGTGCAGTTTCATCCTGAATTAAAAAGCACACTGGTGAATGTGCATCCCCTGTTTAAAGATTTTATCTCTGCATCAATAAAGTACAGAGATGGAAAATAAACTCTCTCAAAAAAAAATTAAAGATATCAAGCTTCTGGTTTCCGATGTTGATGGCGTGCTGACAGATGGCACTATATATATAGGCTCAGATGGAACCGAGTTTAAAAACTTCAGCGTAGAGGATGGCGCGGGCGCGGCGTACGCAAGAATGGCAGCGCTTCCGGTTGCACTGATATCTGGAAGATTCTCTTTGTGCACGCTGCTTCGATCAAAGGAGATGGGGATAGAGCACTGCTACCAGGGGAAGCTGAATAAATTAGATTCATATCAGGAGCTAAAAGAAATTTTCAATGTTTCAGATCATGAGATTGCCTATATAGGGGATGGACTGATTGATATTCCGCTGCTTGAGCGGGTGGGGCTTGCCTGCACCGTTCCCGGAGCGCATGATAAGGTCGCATCTGTTTGCGATTATACTACAGTCAAAGAGGGAGGCCACGGAGCGTTCAGAGAGGTGGTGGAACTAATTTTAATTCAGAAGGGTGTGTATGACAAAATCTATGAAAAGATGTCAAAAGAAATCTATAAAGCGTAGATACCCTCTTTTGATATGCGTCGCATGTGCGCTGCTTGTCTCCTGTGGCTCTGACCCTGTGGTTGAAGAGAAGATTTCTTCAGAGGATTTTCATGATAATGAGATTTTTAATCCAACCATCAGCATCTATCAGGAGCGGGATCTGGTGATATCCTCAACATCAAAAAAATTAATTAAAGAGGATGGAGAGGATGCCATACTCGCCGGAGAAGTAATCTCAAAATTTTTTGATGAGGATGGCCTGCATATCAGCACCCTGTACTCGGACTCAGCGATCGTAGAGAATGTGAGCAACAATCTAAGGGCCTACGGAAATGTGACGGTGGTTTCAGATAGTGGCTACACACTCCAATCAGATCAAATTCTTTGGGATAATCAATATAAATTAATAACATCAGAAGATTCTGTTCTGCTGACTGATAAGTCTAACAATATAGTAAAAGGGATTGGCTTTGAATCAGATATGGACCTAACTAACTATAAAATATTTAAATTCATTGGAAGCTTCAAGGAAACTAAATAAATGAGTATACTTGCAACACAGAGCCTAGTAAAAAAATATAAAAGCACCGAGGTGGTTAGAGGTGTCTCAATTGAGATTAAGGAGGGTGAGATTGTTGGGCTTCTTGGACCCAATGGAGCTGGAAAAACAACAACCTTCTACATGATTACCGGCATGATTACCCCATCGAGCGGAGAGGTGAAGATTGATGAGGATATCATTACCCGCATGCCGATGTACAAGAGAGCCAGAATGGGAATCGGATACCTGGCGCAGGAGGCCTCTGTATTCACGAAGCTATCGGTAGAGAACAATCTAAAGCTGGCCCTTGAGCTTACCTCCCTGACAAAGCAGGAGCAAAAAAATCGACTTGAGCAGCTTCTTGAAGAGTTCTCGATTGGGCATATACGAAAGAATATCGCGATGACGCTCTCTGGTGGAGAGCGAAGGCGAACTGAAATCGCCAGAGCGCTGGTCACCGACCCCAAGTTCATGCTTTTAGATGAGCCCTATGCGGGAATCGACCCCATCGCTGTAGATGAAATTCAGAATATAATTTTAAAACTAAAGGACAGGGGCATCGGAGTGCTGATCACCGATCTCAATGTGCGCGAAACGCGCTCGATTACTGACCGCTCCTATCTTCTGTACAATGGAAAGGTTCTATTTTCAGGCGCCTCAAAAGATTTAAGCGAGGATGAGGAGGCCAGACGACTGTATCTGGGGGACACATTTAAAATGGAGAGCAGGTAATTGAGCTCAAAAACCAGACAGACCCAGGTTCAAGTTCAAAAGCTCACCCCGCAGCAGATTCTACAGGCAAATATTATGCAGCTGACCAACACGCTGCTTGAGCAGAGGATCACCAAGGAACTTGAAGACAACCCCACCCTGGAGATTGTAGATGAGGAATCAGACCCGGAGCAGGAAGCGGCGAGTGAGGTTGAATCAGAGGAAACTGATGACTCTGAATTTGATTGGGATGAGCTTGACTCTGATAGCGATCGATTTGAATTAAATAGATCAGGCGTGGAGTCTTCTGATTTTCTAGTAACCAACCACACCACCCCCAAAACATTAAACGATCGAATCAAAGATCAGCTCATTGATATCAATATATCAGATGAGCACATGAATATCGCTCACGAGATTATTGGAAACATTGATGCCGATGGATACTTCAAGATTGAGCCGATACTCATTGCCGATAGACTGGGCTCTACAGAGTCGGAGGTGCTAAGCGTGCTTGATATTATTAAATCACTGGAGCCGCGCGGAATTGCATCAAGTGACCTGCAGGAGTGCATGAGCCTGCAGATTGATAAAGACAAGCATCCACTTTCCCACAGCGTGGTGAGCGCGTGCTTTGATGATTTTACCGCAAAGAGATATGAAAAAATTTGCAGCAAGCTTGACTGCTCCATGGAACAGCTCAAAGAGGCGGTGGAGGTGATTAAAAAAACAAACCCCAAGCCTGGAGATGGACTTCCCGCTGGAGAAAATGAATTTATTATTCCCGATATCATCGTAGATAAAAGAAATGAGGACTGGGTCATCCACATGAATGACCAGAGCATGTATGAGCTTCGCGTGAGCGATGAGTACTCCAAGATGCTTGAGGATAAGAAGCTGGATAAAAGCGCACGAAAGTTTATAAAAACTAAAACAGAGTCCGCGAACTGGTTTATCGATGCGATTAATCAGCGACGGCAGACCATGCTGGAGATTATGAACGTCATTATTAAAAAACAAAAGGTGATGTTCAAAGAAGAAAAGCAGGAGCTGGCTCCCATGATTCTCAAGGACATCGCCACGGAGCTTGATATCGATATCTCTACAGTCAGCAGGGCCACCAATGGAAAGTATGTGCAGCTGCCCTGGGGAATATTTGAAATTAAAGATTTTTTCTCTGAGTCGATTATGACCTCATCGGGTGAGGAGGTCTCAAACACCGTGGTCAAGAATCGAATGAAGCAGATTATTGATGCAGAGGACAAGTCCACGCCACATGATGACCAGGCGATTATGGATATACTTGCAGATGAGGGGTATATTATTGCCAGGCGGACGGTAAGCAAGTACAGAAATTTAATGGGGATACCAAAGTCAAAATTAAGGAGGGAGATAGCAGATGAGTAAAAAAGATTTTCTACATATAAACGACCTGAGCGCAGATCAGATTCATGAGATTTTCGATAAGGCCGCGTGGATCAAGTCAAAGTTTAAGGAAAGAGAGAACTATCGGCCCTTTGATGGGATGAGCATGGCGATGATTTTTGCCAAGCCATCAGCCAGAACCCGGGTGTCCTTTGAGACTGGATTTTTCAGGCTGGGTGGACACGCGCTGTATCTGGGTCCCAATGACATTGGAATCGGAAAGAGAGAGTCGGTGGCGGATATTGCCAGGGTCTTGAGCCGATTTAATGATATGATTATGGCCAGGCTTTTTGATCATCAGCATATCCTTGAGCTCGCGGAGCACGCATCGGTGCCGGTGGTCAATGGGCTGACCGACCACAATCACCCGTGCCAGATTATGGCCGATGCATTTACTATTATAGAGCACCTGGGTTCCATTGAAAATAAATCAGTGGCGTATGTGGGCGATGGAAACAATATCGTTCACTCATGGCTGTATCTGGCGATGATGATTCCATTTAATTTTACGGTGGTGTGCCCCGATGGCTACAAGCCGGATATGGATTTGGTTGAAAAAGCCAGGGCCGCGGGTCTCTCAACGATTAATATTTCTCATGACCCGCATGAGGGCGTGAAAGGCGCGGATGTCATCTACACCGATGTCTGGGCATCGATGGGACAGAAAGAAGAAGCCGAGGCCAGACGAAAAATATTTGAGCCGTTTCAGGTGAACGATGCGATGATCAGCGCAACCGGGCAAAAGACACTGTTTATGCACTGCCTTCCAGCCGAGCGGGGCGTGGAGGTAACCGATAGCGTGTGCGATGCGGACTACTCGATTATCTTTGACCAGGCGGAGAACCGGATGCACGCACAAAACGCGATCATGCTCTACCTGACTGGCAACTAAGGATCCTGCGTGGCAACTGAATCACGGTCCATCCTATTTACCGATATCGTAGGCTACAGCAAAATGATGAGCAGCGATGAGAAACTCGCGCTCGCGCTTCTAGCTGAGCACGATGAGATTGTAGGTGGCGCGATTGCAGATGCCAATGGCAGTGTGATTAAAAATATCGGTGACGCGTTCTTTGCGGAGTTTGATAGCGCGAGTGATGCGCTTGATGCCTGCACCGCATTTCAGATGACACTCCAAAAACGAAATAAATTAAAAGAGAAAAAAGACCAGATATGGGTCAGGGCCGCGGTGCACCATGCACAGGTGCTTCGCCGGGATGGTGATCTGTTTGGGCACGATGTAAACGTCTGCGCCAGACTCGAGTCCATCGCTCCGGAGGGCGGGGTGGTGGCCAGCGAAAGCCTGCTCTCGCAGATGGAGCAAAGGCCCGAGCACTGCCGCGAGATCGGCTATCTCAAACTCAAGAATATCAATGAGCCGGTTCAGGCGTTTCGGGTGTATCTGGACTCCGATGAGCACGATGCCCAGAGCCAGGGGCAGCTCTATGAGTACTATAGTAATAGAGGTGTGGCGGTGGTGGACATCGATAGCTACCAGACCGAGGATATTTTTTCAACGGCGTTTCTGTATCCCCATGACCTGAGCGGGAATCAGGATACGACCTGCTACGGTCTTTTGGAGGGACTGGTCTCTGATTTTCAAAAAATTGATAGAGTCAGAACCCCGGGCGTGCCGGATATCTCAAAATTAAAGGGAAGCGAGCTTGACCCGCTAAAGATATCACAGATTCTGCAGGTGGGAAGCGTGATTGAGACCAGCATTTCAACAGATGATAAAGGCGTGGTGGTTGATATGCGAATGTTTGATACCAGCAGCGGAGAGTATACCTGGAGCGGCCAGTTCCGGCAGAGCGCCAGTGACCTGCGGCTGATTCGCGGGGAGATTATCAGGGATCTGCTGTCGCACTATGATATGCCGGTTCCCGATCAGATTTTAAAGTACCTGGAGCGCGAGTTTACCTCAGACGCCGATGCGATGAGGCTGTACTACGATGCGATGCAGCTGATAAACCGGGCGCACGAGACCTCGGATTTGGAGCACGCGCGCGATCTGTTTATCAAGGCGCTGGAGCATGATGAGAAGTTTGTGGAGGCCAGAGCGCAGCTGGGGGTGACCTACAACAAGCTGGGCTACAGCGAGGACGCCGAGCGGGAGCTTGATGAGGCCATGAGAATCGCGGAGGGCGAGAAGTACGAGCAGTCCCAGGCCTTTGTCTACAATCTGATTGGTATTATGAATAATGGTTGGTACAAGTACAAGAAGGCCATCCGCTACTTTGAGCAGGCACTGGAACTGCAAGTTCAGATTGAAGATAAACTATCGCAGGCAAAGACGCTCAACAGCCTGGCCAGCGCATACGCAAATATTAGTAAAGTAGAGGA
>CAZHKH010000029.1:0-14287 GCA_964532515.1 uncultured bacterium | reverse complement strand
TATACAAGATTTAACAATTCTACTAAATATAATGCTTGAAACTTAATAATTATTATTTTGATACTTTGTTGTCAAACTGATTATTATCTAACTGCATATCTTTTAAATTCTCTAGTTTCTTTAATTCAGCTGGTATTTCTCCTGTAAGAAAATTGTTTTGTAAAAATAAAAATTCCAACCTTATTAGATTTCCAAGGCTCTTTGGAATCTGTCCTGAAAAACTATTATTAAACAATCTCAATGAATTCAAATTAGTCAGATTTCCTATTGAAGGAGGAATGGTTCCTGAGAGCTGATTAGAAGATAAATCTAGTTTAAATAAATTTGTCAGAGTCCCTATCGATACGGGGATTTCTCCAGAGAGATTATTTTTAAATAAATATAAATACTCTAAATCCTTCAATTTTTCTATTGAAGAGGGGATGGGTCCTGATAGTCTATTGCTAGATAAAAACAATCTATTTAAATCAGTTAGATTACCTATTGAAGATGGAATTTTTCCAGAAAGCTGATTATCTTGTAAATATAAAAAATCTAAATTAATTAAATTCCCTAACTCAAAAGGAATTTCTCCAGAAAGTCTATTATTTGATAAATCTATGCTATATAAATTAGTTAAATCACCTAATTGAGGTGGAATCTCTCCAGTTAATCCACTGCCAGATAAATTTAATTTAGTTGTTAACTCTATGTTATAACATTCGTTCCATAATTGAATTTCAACTCCATCAATACAACCTTGTGAAAAAGAAAAATGAAAAAGAAACAGAGCCAATATTTTAGATAGTTTACTCATAGAATAATATATTTTAGATTTAGTTCTTAATGGAATAAAACAAAATTAACTAATTTAGTGACATCAAGAACATTCAAACTTTCTGAAAAATTCATATCCATCGCCCAATAAACTTCAGGTGATACAATATCATCACTAAGAATGGTATTAATTAATACCATTATATCAAGGATATCTACACTTTGAGAATTATTAGCATCTCCTTTTAATCCTACAAATCCTAAATCTTCAACAATTCGGAAAGATTGATTAGCATAAAACGGACCATCATATGTAATTATTTTCTGTTGATTTGTTTCTTCATCCCTGCTAGGCCACGCAACAATAATATTTTCAATTTGACTTGCATATCCAAGTCCATAGTGAAGCTCTAGCGCGTCCATGCTTCCATGGCCCTTCCCTGCTATAATCTCTCTAGATTGTATGGAACCCTCAAACAATGTAATAATGACCCTTGCACCAATTGCTGATTTATTTGATTTATTAGACCAACTATTATTTGAAATTTCATTATTAGAACCCTCTAAATTAATTTTTATCCAATTATAAGATGCTGCAATCGAATCTGGGGTTATATTTTTGTAAAGTAAACTTGAATACCTTGGTCCAGATGGAGGGTTAATCATCTCAAGGCCGGGAGTGAACGCATCTAGCCACCCATCATTATTGTAATCTCCAGCAACAATATCCTGGGTTGCAGTTAAAAACTCTGGGCTATAATCATTTGTCCATTCAACGGGGCCATCATTTAAATAAACATCATCTCTTCTTCTTATATTTCCAGCCCATAAATCCATATTACCATCATTATTATAATCACCCCATGCTGCTCCATTACTTAAAGAATCAGAGTATACATTATAGATACTTGTTACATCAACAAAATTACCATCATCATTTCTAAAAAGTCTATTGATACCCCAATTTGAAAGATATAAATCATTATCATTATCATTATCATAGTCACCCCATGCTGCACCATAGCCCATACTACCAAGATCTTCAAAGGAATCATCATGAACATTTTTATCTAGTGCAACCTCAACAAATAATGGATCAGGGTTTTCATTATATACAACATTTCCATAGCTACCAGTTAATGTTTGGTTCTCAAAAAGCCAATTGATGCCGTACTTCCTTGGTATATATACATCCTGATCACCATCATTATCATAGTCTGCTATTGCAAGTGTCCTTGATGTGCTTCCATCAGTTTGGATATAGCTATATATCTCTTCTAACATAATATCCCCATCATCTGAAATACCATCATTTCTAAAAACATAAAATTGTTCATCACCTTCTTTCTCAATTGCTATAATATCCAAATCACCATCTAAATCAACATCCATAAGACCTTGACTGTGCAAAAATGGGAGGCTCTCTTCTTCAAGATAAATTTTTGTATCAAATATATGTGAACCATAGTTCAGTAAAAGATGGTGTGGCATTCTATTATAGGGATCAGCTTCACCCCCATAAAGTAGTGAGTCAATTGGATCATATTCTTGAAATCTCCATTTTAAAATATCTGGGTAGCCATTATTATCAATATCACCTGCGACCATCCCGCGAATACCTTGATTATCAATAGAATATTCATCAGTGATATCCTCATAAACTCCTCCATCATTTTTAAAATAGTAGGAATCACTGTATCCATAGGTTAAATCCAGATCACCATCTAAATCAAAATCAACAAGTATACCACCCTTGGCTTTAATTTTTCTATAATCAGTATTCTCAGAATGAATATACGCACTATATAATCCACTTGACATATTTTGAGGTTCTCCTTCAGCATAAAATTCACCTCTATTACTATTGGTTACAACAAAATATGACTGTGACACCAGAATCGTGAACGCGCCAAGTAATAACAGCATAAATAATATTTTAATATATTTAAAATTCATAGAGTTAAATTATAGTCCAATATGATAATATCAAATATTTTTGATTTATCATTATGTTACATCTTTTATAATATTGATTTTCTTTGGCGTTTTATATTTCCCAATTTTTTTCTCACACCATTTTTTAATTATTTGTTCATCTAATTGATTATTACTTATAATAATATTAGCCTCAATAACACTTTCATTATTTGCGTCAATTTTTAATATCACCTCTACTGAATGGATAAAATCATGTTCAACTAAAGTATTTTTTATATAATCAAGATTAATCTTTTCACCTCTAAGAGTTATAAGGTCATCACTCCTCCCTTTGATATATAAAAACCCATCTTTAATTTCTCCAATATCTGACGATATGAATGACTGAGCGTGCTTCCCTGCTTGATAGTATCCCAGCATATTCATCTTTGATGAAATTAATATATTATTTTCATCGTTAATCGTTAAACTGACATCTGAAAATGGTTTCCCTACAGAATCATATTTCTCAATATGATTATTTAGCCAAAATCCAGATATCCCTGAGCAGGTTTCTGTCATCCCATATGAAATAAAAATATTCAATTTTAATTCAATACACTTTTTAATTAAATCTTCATCAACAGCTTCTCCTCCAAGGATAATCGCTTTATAAGACTTTAATGATTTATGATATTTACTCTCATTAATTAACTTACTTAATATAGATGGAACTAGTGATGTAATAGAGTCTTCAAACGAATCAAGTTCACGATAGTTATCTAATAAATCTATCCCAAATCTATGATATATTGATCTATATAAAACAGATAGCCCCGCAATATGATGTAGTGGGAGACAAACTGAATATCTATCATCTGAATTAAAATTGATCTCTTTGTGCCAAGATAATGCACTACAATAAAAATTTTCCCTAGTTAAGCAAACACCCTTTGGGAATCCTGTTGATCCTGATGTGAAAATGATACTTTCATAATTTAAAATACCTTTAGATTTGACTGGCGTTCCGCACCCTCTTGATGAATTAACTAATTCCTCAAAGAAATATAAATTAATATCTTTTTTGAATATATTTTTTGAATCCCAATCACATATAATATCATTAATTTTATATTTATTAATTAATGAATCAATTTCATCTGCTCCCCATGTAGTTTTAAATATAACAGGAATTTTATTTGTATTAATACAAGCTAAATAAAGCAAAATAAAATCTAATTTTGATTTGACATATATCCCAATATGTTGACTTGACACAAATAATAGTGACTTTGAAATTGCCTCAACTTCAAAAATAATATCATTTAGTGAATATGATTTTTTATATCTTAAAAATTTAAAATTAGGATTGGACTCATGCCATTCAATTAATAAATCATAAATTGATTTCATTAATACCTATCCCTGAGCTAGTATTTAATTTAATCGTTCCATTAGTAGGCATTGGGAAATCGCACAGATCATTATTAAAAAAAATATTTGTTGCAATTCCTGATGCTTCTGAAACATTAAATGCGGATGCAAGATGGAGATATGATAATCTCCCAATATTAGATTCAAGTAAGGAGCTAATATTATATCGTTTTCCTTCTGAAATAATAGTTTCTATCATATCTCTACAATTATTTATTCCACCAATAAGCATCGGCTTTAAAACAAAAATATCGGCACAATCATAATCTAAAGCTTTATTTAATGAATCAATACCTGTAACCATTTCATCTGCTGCAATCGGGATATCAGTGTGCAATGTGAGTTCATACATATCTTCAAAATTATTAGGATCCAATGGCTGCTCTATATAGTCAATCGGTTTTCCCTCAAGCATTTTACAAAATCTTATTGCTCTATCTAAGCTCATACACCCATTACAATCTAATCTTAGACTTACAGTATCATCAAACTGATTTAATGCCCTATCTATTTGTTCTACATTGTCAAAAAGGTTGTCACTGAGTATTTTTAATTTAATAGTCATGTTTTTGAATGACTTATTATTGTTTTCTAGATAATGAGTTACTTTAATAGATGAACTAGCATCCTTATTAATAAATTTATTAAGTGATGTCTGATTTAACTTTGAATGAATATCATATATTGCTGACTCTATCGCAAATTGGACAGATGGCTGAGATTCTCCATGAGCTTCTGCTAAATGTAAAAGTTCATCAAAATCTATTTCTTTTGTTCCATCGATGGAAAGTTTAAACCCTTCTAATCCATATCCAGATTGTTCATGGCTTTCTTCGCTAAATCCCTCCAATGGACAGCAGTCCCCATATCCATTAATTCCATTTGATGATATAGTAATAATCCATCCATGTCTGGATGATATTGAAAACTTTGAATTCAAATACTGTTTTTTGAAAGTTAATTCGTATGGAGAAATCTTTATAGAATCTAAAATCATAGTAAGATGCCAAGCGTCAATAGTATAGAAAATATAGTAATAAAAATTGATACTCTGGCCAACACTGTATTTAGGTTTTTTGATTTAAATTTAAATGTATCAAACCCAACCTTTAGAAATAGTGGGAATGTTAAAATTAATAATACAAAAAATAGATTTATATTTAGATATTCTAACCCATATGTAAGGTATCCCGTCAAAAAATAAGGAATAATAAATAAGATTATAAACATCACTCTAACAAATTGAGGGCCCAATCTAACTGCCAGAGTTCTTTTTCCAGCCTTTTCATCAGTTTCCACGTCTCTAATATTATTGATGCACAATAGCGTAACGGATAAACAACCTAATATTATTCCCGCCAACAATGATTCTATTGATATGTGTCCTACCTGTAAAAAAAATGTCCCACACACTGCTATAGGCCCAAAAAAACAAAATACAAAAAAATCTCCCCAGCCATTATACCCCAACGGATATGGGCCTGCAGTATATGCATAACCTGATACTATTGAAAACAATCCAACAGCTAAAATTGGGATTCCACCTTTTAAAACCAGTGGGATTCCACATCCAATGGCAAGACAAAAGGCAATTAATGTTAATTTTTTCATGCTTTTAATTGAAATTAAATTTGCCTGAACAGCACGCATTGGACCAAGTCTATCACTATTATCAGCTCCTTTAATGTAATCATATACATCATTTGCAAAGTTTGTCCCTACTTGGATAAAAAGTGCAGCTAATAGTGTAAATAAAAAAATATAAGCATTAAAGTGTTGATCCCTTAAGGCAATTGAAGACCCCACTAATACAGGAGAGATAGAAGCTGAAAGCGTTTTAGGTCTAATCGCAATAAATATAGATTTTATTGATTGAAACATTAAGGTAAGCGTGGGAATTTTTTAAAATTTGGTTTTCTTTTTTCTTTAAATGCGTCACGTCCCTCTTGAGCCTCATCAGTCATATAAAACATTAAAGTTGCATCACCTGCAAGCTGCTGTAGCCCAGACTGACCATCACAATCAGCATTCATAGCTGCTTTTAATACTCTAATGGCCATCGGTGATTTTTCTAATATTTCTTTAGACCACTGGATTGTCTCTTCTTCTAATTTATCATAACTAACAACTTTATTAACTAAACCCCAATTATAGGCAGTTTCAGCATCATAAAACCTGCACAAGAACCAAACCTCTCTTGCACGTTTTTGTCCGATGACCCTTGCAAGATACGAGGCTCCCCAGCCACCATCAAAAGAGCCTACCATTGGACCAGTCTGTCCAAACTTGGCATTATCCGCAGCAATAGTTAGGTCGCACATTAAATGTAAAACATGTCCACCTCCAACAGCATAGCCTGCCACCATCGCGATCACTGGCTTTGGAATTATCCTAATCTGCCTTTGAACATCTAAAATATTTAACCTAGGAACGCCATCATCACCTACATATCCAGCATCTCCTCTTATTTTCTGATCTCCACCTGAGCAAAAAGCCTTTTCTCCTTCTCCCGTTAAAATAATAACACCAATATTTTTATCTTCGCGAGCAAGCTTAAGAGACTCCTTTATTTCAAAAACAGTTTGAGGTCTAAATGCGTTTCGTACTTCCGGTCTATTAATTGTAATTTTTGCAACTCCATCACCATCTTTAAGGCCTCGTTCATATTTTATATCTTTAAATGTTTTAATTGATTCCCATTTTATAGCCATTAATTCTCCTATTATTAGAAAGATTTCAATTCTAAATTACAATAATTAATTTAAAAAATAAATGCAATAGAATTATGAAAAATACAATACAAATAGAACCCTTCATATTAAGTATAAAGAAAGAAATTATTGAAAATAGAAGATATTTTCATAAATACCCTGAGTTAAGTTTTAAAGAATTCAATACTGCAAAAGTGATTAAACAGAAATTAGAGGAAATGGGTATTGAGGTAACTTCTGGGATTGCACAAACGGGCCTAACAGGAATAATACGAGGAGCAAAAAAAGGAAAAACTATTGCACTTCGTGCTGATATGGACGCCTTACCAATACAAGAAACTTCTGATGTGGAATATAAATCAGTAAATGATGGTGTAATGCATGCCTGTGGACACGATGGCCACATTGCTATGCTTTTGGGTGCAGCAAAAGCAATCAACAAAATAAAACACAAACTAAATGGAAATGTAAAATTAATCTTTCAGCCCGCTGAAGAGGGTCCTGCTGGTGCTTTGCATATGATTAATGAAGGTGTATTAGATGGTGTTGATGAAATTTATGGAATACATTTATGGAATTATCAAAAAGTAGGAGAGATTGGAGTAAAATCTGGCCCCATTATGGCTGCAGCTGATATGTTTGAAATTAATATTGTAGGTAGAGGTGGACACGGAGCTACACCACACGGAACAGTTGATGCTGTGATTGTGGCCTCTCATCTGATTAACTCTCTTCAAACAATAGTTAGTCGAAATACTAACCCACTAGAAAGTACAGTGCTAACTATAGGAATGATTAATGGTGGATATAATTTTAATATTATCGCAGATAAAATTTCTTTAAAAGGAACTACAAGATCATATACAAAAAAAAATAGAAAAATGATCAAAACAAGAATGAAAGAAATTATTCTTGGTACAGAAAAAATGTTTAAAGCTAAAATTAAACTCAATTATAAGGATGGATACCCTCCAACAGTAAATGATGAAAAGTGCACAAAAAATGTCGTTAATGCCATCTCAAAAATTATAGGGAAAAAATCACATGCTCCTTATTTATCTATGGGAGGCGAGGATTTTAGCTATTATTTAGAAAAAATTCCTGGCTGTTTTTATTTTGTTGGTTCTGCACCCATAGATAAAGAGCCACTATCTATTCCTCATCATTGCTCACACTTTGATATTGATGAAAATGCACTTTTAATAGGATCTAGTACATTTGTTAAAATTATTGAAGATTTATTAATTAATTGTTAATTATAAATAAGATAAATAAATTAGCCGCTCAATAAAGGAATATTGTGAATGAATAAAAAGAAGAAAAATGCAAATAAAAAGCATAGAAAAAATCAAGAGCGTGTAAGAAAATTAAGATCGATTTCTATGTCAAAGGCAAAAAAACCGGTTGTTAAAAAAGTTGTAGAGCCAATAGCTGAAACTGCCACGGAAAAGACTGTAGCTAAAAAAACTACTACAAAGAAAACTACGGCTAAAAAAACTGCTACAAAGAAAACTACGGCAAAGAAAACTACGGCAAAGAAAACCGCTACTAAAAAAACCGCTACTAAAAAAGCTGCCACTAAAAAATAGTATTTAGTTTACTATGGCTGATTTTACAATAGATGCCAAATGCTTAGAGTCCTCTGCTAGATCGGGGACTCTTTTAATTAATAATCAAAAAATCAAAACTCCAGTTTTTATGCCGGTTGGGACGTATGGTGCTGTTAAAACTTTAATGCCAAATGAAATTTCATCAATTGGTTATAATCTAATCCTTGCAAATACCTATCATATGTTTTTAAGGCCTGGAGTAGAGATATTAAAAAACTCAAAGGGATTGCACAATTTTATGAATTGGGATGGGTTAATGCTAACAGATTCAGGAGGTTTTCAAATTTATAGCCTTAAAGGATTAAGGAAAATTGAAAATAATGGAGCAAGCTTTCAATCCCATTTAAATGGCGACCAGTACAAACTTACTCCTGAGAATGTAATTGATATACAAAGAACTATTGGGTCAGATATAATGATGATGCTAGATGTTTGCCCCTCTGGAGATGGTTCGACAAAAGAGTGGGAGAATGCCGTTGACTTAACAACAAAATGGGCAAAAGTGGCCCATGAATACTATAATTCAACTGATGGCTATTACGATAAGGAGCAGCTGCTTGTTCCCATCATACAGGGAGGTACAGATATTGATCTTCGTGAAAAATCAGCTTCTGAGCTATTAAAATTAGAATCTTCAATATATGCAATCGGTGGATTAGCAGTAGGAGAGCCAAAAGATAAAATGCTTGAATCTGTTGCTTTCATAGATACAATTCTTCCAAAAGATAAGCCAAGATATCTTATGGGAGTAGGGACACCTATTGATTTAATTGAAAATATTAAACTAGGTGTAGATATGTTTGACTGTGTGCTACCAACAAGAAATGCGAGAAATGGACAATTATTTTTATTTGATGGGCCAATAAATATAAGAAATAGTAAATATTCTAATGATCATACTCTCATTGATGAAAAATCAACATCAAAAATGTCTACTACTTATACTAAATCATATCTTCATCATTTATTTAAAACAAAAGAAGTTATTGGCCTTAGAATAGCAACAGAGCATAACCTCCATTTTTATTATCAATTAATGAAAAAAATAAGAGAAGAAATTACTAGTAATAATTTTATAAAGTGGTCAACACAATTCATAGATAAATACAAGGAAAATAGAAATGAATAATGTCAAGGTGAACGTGGTTGATTGCCATGTTGTTTATTGGGAAGGGGATATCCCTCAGTTCCTTACAATTAAAAGATCTCCTCA
The DNA here is from genome assembly GCA_964532515.1 of uncultured bacterium. Taxonomy (GTDB): domain Bacteria; phylum Fidelibacterota; class Marinisomatia; order SCGC-AAA003-L08; family D37C17; genus TMED161. The sequence goes on along the minus strand of CAZHKH010000029.1, from coordinate 4,646 downwards.
AGAGAGATATCCTCTCATATGGCAATGTGTTACAGGGGGAATTAATATAAATGAGAGAGCATATCAAACGGCAATAAGAGAATTAAAAGAAGAAACGGGTTTATATCCAGATAAAATGTGGACAGTTGATCAGGTTAACAACTATTATGATCCAAAGTATGACTCTGTATTTTTAATCCCTATTTTTGGGATAGAAGTAAAATCAAAGGATGTGAAGCTATCTAGTGAACACATAGAGCACTACTGGGGAAGCAAGGATAGAGTAAAAGATAAAATGCTCTGGGATCAACAAAAGTTAGGACTCGAGAGTTTTTATCAGATGTTAACAAAAAATACTAAAAAGCTTGAACTTAGTGAAATTAGTATTTAACATTAGAATTACATGAGTAATAAAAAAACAACATCTAATATAAACTTAAAAAACTTTTATGGTGATGATGACTCCTCACCTGGAATGTTCCCTTTTAAATCAGGAATATATCCAAATATGTATAGAGGAAAACTTTGGACAATGAGGCAGTATTCAGGCTTTGCCTCTGCTGAGGAAAGTAATGATAGATACTTAGAACTTTTGTCAAAGGGAGCAAAAGGATTGTCTGTAGCATTTGATTTGCCTACTCAAACAGGATACGATTCTGACCACTCGCTCTCTGAGGGTGAAGTTGGTAAGGTGGGGGTCCCAATCTCGACAATAGATGATATGAGAATATTATTAAAGGATATCCCTCTAGATAAAATATCTATATCTATGACAATAAACTCAACAGCTATCATACTTCTTAGCTTAATAATTGCAATCGCAAAAGAGAGTGATATTGAGCTATCTAAATTAAGAGGAACCATTCAAAATGATATCCTCAAAGAGTATATTGCCAGAGGTACGCATATTTTTCCTCCAAAAGAAAGCATGAAACTAATCACCGATATATTTCAATATTGTGGAGAGAATCTCCCAAAGTGGAACACCATATCAATATCTGGTTATCACATAAGAGAGGCTGGGGCTAATGCTATTGAAGAACTGGCTTTTACATTTTCAAATGCTATTGAGTATGTTAATCATGCAATTAAAGCAGGGCTTGACCCAAATAAATTTGGTAAACAAATTAGTTTTTTCTTTAATTGTCATAATAATTTTTTTGAAGAAATAGCAAAATTTAGAGCAGCAAGATGTATGTGGGCATCTATAATGAAAAAGAAATTTAATGTTACAGATGAAAAAGCAATGATGTGTAGATTTCATACACAAACAGCTGGATCAACATTAACAGCTCAAGATATTGATAATAATATAATTAGAACTACTCTACAGGCTACAGCCGCAGTGTTGGGTGGGACGCAATCACTTCATACAAATTCAAAGGATGAAGCACTCTCTCTTCCAACCCCAGAATCTGCTGAAACAGCTCTTAGAACTCAACAAATTATAGGGTATGAATCTGGGATTCCTGATGTGGTTGACCCACTCGCTGGATCATATTATGTTGAATCTCTCACCAATAAAATAATTGAAAAAACTAAAATTCTTATGGATGAAGTAGATAGTATGGGTGGCGCAATAAAAGCAATAGAATCTGGATTTCAACAAAATCTGATTTCAAAAAGTGCCTATCAATATCAAATGGAAATTGACCAGAAGGAAAGAGTTGTAGTTGGAGTAAATAAATTTGAATCGAATTCCAATGCAAACCCAAACCTACAAGAAATTGATCCTAAAACAGTAGAGAATCAGATAGAAAGATTAAAAAGATTTAAAGAAAATAGAGACTCAAAGTCTGCGGAACAATCACTTGAATCCCTACGCCAATCAATTAATAATAATGATAATTTAATCCCTAATATCATTAGATGCGTTGAATCCAATGTGACATTAGGAGAAATTTCAAATTTATTAAAAAGTGAATTTGGAGAATATCAAAACTAAATATGCAATTTGATACATCCAAGTATCTAGAATATTTAAAGCCCCAATCTTTTGGTAATCATATCATACACATAGAGGAAACCTCCTCTACCAATGATGAAGTATGGAATCATATGACAAATCACAATGATATTATTGTTATAACAGATAAACAAACCAATGGAAGGGGCCGAAGAAATAATAAATGGTTTAGTCTAGAATCAAAATCTTTAACATTCTCAATTGGTCTAATAAAAAAAAATAAGAATAATAATCTATCTCCATTGATTGCATCTCTAGCAATCTGTAAATCAATCAATCAATTATCTTCAATGAATGTTAAAATTAAATGGCCCAATGATATTGTAATCAATAATAAAAAAATAGCTGGTATCCTAATTGAATCAAAAATGATTAGGGGAAATATAATTTTAAATATTGGAATTGGAGTAAATGTTAATTTAAATATAGAGGATATTACAAAATCTTCATTAAAAAATATATCATCGATGTACATTGAAACTGATAAAATATATAATAGAGAGCACCTTCTATCAGAAATAATAAAGTCATTTGATGAGTACTCAACTAAAAAAGATGAAAATATAATCAAATCATGGTTGAAATATTGTTCACACATCAATGAAAAAGTTTTATTTCATAGTAATGGTGAAAAAATTAATGGTATTTTTCAAGGAATCAATTCTAAAGGATATGCTATAATTCAAATGGGAAATATAATAAAAGAATTTTCAAGTGGAGTTATTAAGCTTTGAATCTATTGTGTTTAGATATTGGAAACACATCTATTACAGTTTGCAAATCAAGTAAAGCTAAACTAGGGAAATTAACTAGAATCCCTAGCTCAGATCATTTTACTGATACATTATCTAATTATGATTTAGAATTAATTGAGAGTATCATTGTATGTTCTGTTGTCCCAGAATTAACGGAGATACTAACTAATTACTGTAGATTAAATAGTATTGATTTATTTGTAATAAACCATAAAAATAGTAATCTGAATTTACTAGTTGATGATCCTTCAGAAGTAGGTAATGATCGAATATGTAATATTGTAGCAGCTTATAAACATTCTAAATCAGCTTCTATTATTATTGACTTTGGAACAGCGACAACATATGATGTTGTTAATGAGAAAGGAGATTTTATTGGAGGTGCAATCGCTCCTGGAATTGATATCTCTGCGGATTATCTTATACAAAAAACTGCTCAACTGAAAAATACTATTTATAAATTCCCCGATAATGTTATTGGCACTAATACTACTACTAATATTCAGTCAGGTGTAATGATGGGAGGATTAGAATCAGTTAAGGGGATGATTAAATTGATTAAAAAAGAAATAAGCAATCCAAATTCCAATATAATTATTACTGGTGGATTTGGATTGCTTATTTCAAATGCCTTAGAGGTTGAACATGTATACAAAGAAACTCTAACAATTGAAGGTATGTTAGAAATTTTCTTTGCTACATCAATTAATTAAAACCCTCCAAATGGATTTTGACCTGCATTTAGCATATCCTTTACATCAAATGTAATAGAACCATTTGCCATTGGTATTGGATATCCTGTTTGCGCCTGAATCATCCCTATCATATTATTAACTTCAGTCGACAAATTACTAATCGTTAAAGTGCATGCTTGAAACTGAGTTCTTTCGGGATACATCTCATCAACTGTAGCAGCAACTGTAACCTTAATGTTAGCTAAACTTGTCATTCCATCAACATCAAACCTAAACTGCTTTGATGAATTATATGATGTAGTAATGGTTGCTCTGTTCAATGCAAGCTTATCTATCTGCCCAATTTGATCAAATATTTGCTGAACATCTGGCGGGAATGAATTGAATTGAGATAAATCTAAAACAATATTATTCGCTGAAAACTTCATATTAAATGCAATATCCTCTGGTGGAGTATTACCAAAATTATTGAGATCAAATGTAAATTGGTTTAAATCAAATCTTACAGTTCCTAAATCAAACTTAACATTTTCCCTTGTAGTTCTATTATAAGCATCAAGATGGACATTTTGAATTTGGACTTTTGATGGGCCTATATTCATATCTCCACTACCATTCTGCGAAAACCCTGCGGAGGTATTAGCTGTTGATAATGAAAATTTCCCAATTTTGAAAGTTACATCCGCTGGACCTTCTGAAAATGAAAATTCTAAGTTATTGTAGTCATATTTAATATTCCCAATTTTAAATGATCCCTCCTGAGAATACGCCAATGAAACGATAATAGAAATTATAAAAAATACTGAAAATAGTTTATTTATTTGCATTGTAATTACCTCTCTGTCTTTGAATTTTGAAATTTGATTTTCTGTTGCCTAAAATAATCAGAATCCGGTTTAATATCAATAGCTAAATTAATTACAGATATTGCTTCATCGTATTTATCTAAAATCCATAGGACCTCAGCCTTGGTGTCAAGTATGTTGGCCTGCTTATCTGGATCATTTTCAGCTAACTTGATTGCTATTGTAGATTTTAACATGGCATCTTCTAAATTTAATTGTAACTCTGTCATCCTCCATGCATATCCATTTAGAATACTAGAATCTGTATTGAATTTATCTGAGAATTCCTTGTAAATTTTTGCTTCATCAGTTATTTCTCCATTAACTTTATAGTGATGAATAATAGATTGATATATCTCCTTTTGATAGTTAAGGTTATCATATTTATCTATTAACATTATTAATT
>CAZHKH010000028.1:569-14347 GCA_964532515.1 uncultured bacterium | reverse complement strand
TTGAATCGTGGTTGACTAAATTGTCAATCCTTGCAAGCTCAATAAACTCAGCATCAGTTTCTTTGAATTTCTCTATCTTAAACATTACTTCTCTCTTATGATAGCAAGCTTGCCTATCCCTTTTTCCTTATCTGGATGTGATGATGTTACTATATAGACTCCTGAGCTTAAATAGTTTCCATTTTTATCTTTTCCATCCCACTGATACTCTGAAAAATTATTGTTCTGCAAAGTATGTAAAACTCGTCCGCGTAGATTCATTATTTTAATCGTACTTCCTATTGGGAAATTGCTTATGACAATCACCTCATCTTTAGGAGTTAAAAAAGGATTTTTACTAAATTTTATATCATGTCTTTGATTATTTTTATCAGAAACTTCTCTAAATGGAGAATCTAGTATTGATATACCTAAATCAGTAGCAAAGTACACCTCTCCTGTATTCTGATTAAAATCAACATCGTAAACAATATCAGATAAAAGTCCACTGTCAGCCTCCCTAAAGCCTAAATAGGATGGCCAGTATTCAGTATAATTTGAAGCAGATAAAATAACTCTTACTCCGCTGTGCCTTGTTGTTACCCAAACATTTGAGAGATAGTCGCATCGTATATGATCACCCTTAGAAAATTGAGATTCAATAAAAAAATCAGAACTTGAAATTGGAGCTAGTTGATTCTGATGAATAGTGTAGCCCTGGACTCCATCTGTTGTTAGTACCCATAGTATATCAAACCCATTATACCTGCATACATCTAGAGATAAAGCATCTACATTTTCCCCACCTACAAGCTCACTATTATTTCCTGGAATGACAAACTCATTATTCTCATTTACATATCTAATTCCACCGCTCGAATAAACAGCATTTCCAGATAGCGTATTCTCATTGTCAAATGCTATCCACATCTGCCCCCTAGCATCAAACGCCATCTCCTCAGGAAGATATAAATCTTCATCAGATGCATTCAATCCACCCCACTGCCCTGAAGCAACATCATAAAAAGAAATAATATTTCCATGATGCTCATTGTAAGGATTTACTATATACAGTGTTCCATTATACTCTATAATTTGATTTATAACCATATAGTTTGAATCCCAGTCTGAATTGTATACTCCATCCAATCCACCTAGAACTTGAGTGTTATCAGTGTTAAATATATTTACAATTTCTTGGGTGTCTAAATTGATTTGAATTAATCCACCACTGTTATCACTATTTTGAGATACTCCGCTGTTTGTAAAAATAATATTATTATTATCTAACTCTACTATGCTAAGAGGAGAAAAATTTCCTGCAACGTAATTAATAGAAACAGCATCAAACTCACTCTCAAGATTGTATTCATCAATTTTATTTGTTGGGATATAGTTAATATAGCTTTGGTCATAAAAATGAAGAGTTGATGCATATGAGTTCTGTCCATTTATATTAATTCCAGCTGCAATGCCACCACCACCATCCAGCAGTTTTATGCTTGTATATCCATCTATCGATGGAGAGCTAGTTGTTACGTGAATCCTACTATCATTAAATGGAATTATTTGAAATCCTTGATTAGAAATTGAAGCTATTAAATAATCATCATAGGAATCTATATGTGTGTACTTACCAGAGTCTAGGGTGTAAGAGGAATCAAAGCTAAATTGATTTAAATCTGAATCATAGTTTAGTAATACAATTTCTTCTTGAAGCAATAATCTAACCAAATTATTATTGATAGAAATAATATCAACAAAATCAAGGCTGCTGTAGTCTAATGACTGTAAATGATTTCCACCTTCATCTAGAATTTCAATCGTCAAATTATCAGGCCCTGATGCTAATATAAACAGTTCAGATGTCGACACCAAGCTAAGGACGTTCTCTATATCATCATACAAGGTCCAAGACTCTGGCAATTTTAAATTTGACTCTTTATTCGCATAGTATACATCATCGTTGATATTCAAGAATATATTATCACTGGTCTGATCTAAATCTACAGTAACCTCATCTGGAATAACACCCTGATCAATAACAAAATAGTCTTGATATATAGGACGATTCATCATATCATAACTAAAACTGAGAATTCCAAGTTCACTATCTTTTATATATGTACACAAATAATGAGCTTCATCGTCTATATACAGATTCAAGCATTTACTTGAACTATCTATATTTAAATATGTGAAATTTTTAATTAGCTGATAGTTATCATCAAGAACATAAATTGATCCATCCTTACTAAACAGCCATATATTGTTTTCTAGATCTACTTCAAAATCTTCAACAAGCCCAAGATTATGTTCAACTTTTAAATCATATCTGTAAATTTCATTTCCATCTACATCGTATTCTACTATAAAGCTATTATAGAGAACCAGCAATCTGTTATCAATCATATGAATGTCATTAGCGTTTAGCTCAGATCTAATATATGACCAATCATATTCAGCTGACATCGCTGGTTGAATATAAAAAATAGTGAGAAAAAATAAATTGAAATGAATTCTATAAAAAAATTTAAAGATTATTTTATTTCCTTAAAGGTTTCAATCATCTGGAATGCAGACTTCATCACCTCATATCCCTTATCTTTCTTTCCAGATCTATCAAACGCCTGACCTGCATTCTCTGTGGTTAGCACTCCAAATATAATTGGAATATCAAATTCTAGAGTAAGGTCTTGTATCGCTCTTGTACACTCCTTAGAAATAAAATCAAAGTGCTTAGTCTCTCCTCTTATTATTGCTCCTAATGTAACAATCGCATCTGGTTTTATTTTTTTTGCTATCTTCTTTGCCGTCGCTGGAATTTCAAAAGCTCCTGGAACGCTTATAACAGTGAGCTCTCCTCCATTCTCATCATGGAATGCACGAGTGGCTCCATCTAACAACTGATCTGTCACAGATTTATTGAATTCGCTTATCACAATTGCGATATGGTAACTGTTATTTTTCATCTTTATCTTCAGAGAGAAAATGACCTAACTTATCTCTTTTTGTTTTTAAATATGAGTTGTTTACACAATTTGATTTAATCTCAATTGGTTCTCTTTTTGTAATTTTTAATCCGTAACCTTCTTCAAGTCCAATAATTTTTCTTGGGTTATTTGTAAGCAATCGCATCTTTCTGACATTACACTCTTTTAGAATTTGAGCCCCAATTCCATACTCTCTTAAATCTGCACCATATCCTAGCTTCTCATTTGCTTCCACAGTATCAAGGCCCTTGTCCTGTAGCTGATATGCAAGTAGCTTATTTTTCAGTCCAATGCCTCTTCCTTCTTGACGAAGATATACAAGGACACCTTTCCCGTATGAATTAATTCTTTTCATTGATTCCTCTAACTGAGGGCCGCAATCGCATCTAAGAGACCCAAAGATATCTCCTGTAAGACACTGAGAATGGACTCTGACTAAGACCTCATCATCATCAGTTATTTCTCCCTTTACCAGTGCGACATGATGATCTCCGTGAATATTGTCTTCAAATAATCGAAGTTTAAATTCACCATACTCATTTGGAAATGGAATATCAAGAAGCTCTGATATGAGTTTATCTTTTTTTCGACGATATTCAATCAACTCAGCAATTGATATTAATCTTAAATTGTGTTCTTTTGAAATCTCCTTTAGCCTATCTAGACGAGCCATAGAGCCATCTTCATCCACAATTTCAACAAGAAGTGAACATGGACTGCATCCAGCTAACTTAGCTAAATCGATGCTTGCCTCTGTATGCCCTGCTCTTCTTAATACTCCGCCTGATTTTGCAATAAGTGGAAACATATGACCTGGTCTTGCTAAGTTTGATGGAGAGGCATTTTCATCATTAATAATTTTTAAAGTTTCCCATCTATCCTTAGCAGATATTCCTGTAGATATATTTTCTCTGGCATCTACGCTAACAGTGAAATTAGTTTCATGAAGAGAGGTGTTTGAGCTAACCATTGGACTTAATTTTAGCTTTTCACTTCTTTCCTGGGTTATCGCAACACAGATCAATCCTCTTGCGTGTTTCATCATAAAATTAATATCCTCAGGGGTCGCCTTGTCTGCAGGTATTATAAAATCTCCCTCGTTTTCTCTATCTTCATCATCTACAACTATTACCATTTTTCCATCTTGCATATCTTTAAGGGCTAAATCAATGTTCTTTATTTTTTCTAGCGTATTCATTCGCTACTCACTCCCGAAAAATTTTCAATAAATTTTCCAACCATATCAGTTTCTATATTTACATGCTGATTGATTCTATAATCAGATAAAATAGTATTTGAGAGTGTATGGGGAATCAGCGCAACTCTAATTCCAGTTGAAGTTATCTTTGAGATTGTCAAAGAAACGCCATCTACTGCAATCGATCCTTTTGGGATGCAATATTTCTTATAATCTGCATTAAGCTCAAAATCAATCTCGGTCCATTCCTTAGTTTGGTTTATATCTACCACCTTAGCCTGGGTGTCTACATGCCCCTGCACAAGATGCCCACTCACTCTTTGATTATATTTCATTGCTCTTTCAAGATTTATTCCTGATCCTTCAGCTACATCACTTAAATTAGATCTTTCTAATGTCTCATTAACAATATCTACATCAAACTGACTATCTTCAATATTGGTAACTGTTAGACAAACACCATTAACTGCAATACTATCTCCAACAGAAACACCATCAAGCACTTTCTCGCAAGCTACTCTCATTTTCTTGCTATTGGATAAACTGTCTATACTTCTGACTGTTCCCACTTCTTCAATTATTCCACTAAACATTCAACTTCTTTCTTTTGATATATTACTAACTTATCATCACCTAAATTTTTCTGGTCTTTACAATTCCATCTATCATCAATATCAATTGGATTTTGCATGCCCTCTCCATCTAATATCCCAGGAGCTGTGTATTCATATATTTCATCGATTAACCCTTCTGTGTAAAAAGATTTAATAAGCTGGGGGCCTCCCTCAAGTAAAATTGAGGTAATCCCAATATTAGCCAGATGCTTTAAAGTGTCCTCAGGATCTAGCATGCCATTTTTTTCTTTCACTGCAATAAATTTACAGTGATTAGTTTTATTGTCAGAGAATTGATTTGATGAACACAGAACAATTGTCTCTGCTTCATCATCATTGAATACTTTTAAATTTTGTGGAAGAGTTCTATTTGTATCTGTAATTATTCGAACAGGGTTTTTGCCATCAATTAATCGAACGGTTAAGCTTGGGTCATCTACTTTAGCAGTGTTTTTACCTACTAGTATTGCATCTACCTTTGACCTTAGCTTGTGAGTATGCTTCCTTGATATTTCGTTGGTTATCCAGTGACTGCTTTTATTATCAATTCCCATGAATTTATTTTCTGATTGAGCAATCTTGCAGGCTAACCATGGAATCCCTGTCTTCACCCATTTATAGAAACCTTTATTTAACTCATTTGCCTCTTTCTCAAGTATCCCTAAATGCGTTTTAATGTTCATCCTATTTAATTCTTCTAATCCTGAACCAGATATATCTGGATTGGGGTCGATATTGGCAACAAAAACCTCTGCAGCCCCACTTTCTTTTAAAAATTTTGTGCATGGAGGTGTCTTTGAATCAATATTGCATGGTTCTAGATTAACATACACCGTACAGTCAAGGGGGTCTCTGATTGCATTTCTGAATGCCATAACCTCTGCATGAGCTTCACCAAATTTTTGATGATATCCCTCTCCTATTATTTCACCATCCTTAACAAGGACGCAGCCAACCATTGGATTGGGAGACACTTCTCCTCTTCCCTTTTCAGCGAGTTTAATAGCTCTTGCCATAAAACTTTCATGATTTGACATATTCTTCCTCTTGTTTAAGGGTGTAGCATCTGGCTAACTCATATCCAACAATTCCAGTTGCTACAGAAACATTTAAACTTTGTTTTATTCCTCTCATTGGGAGCTCAATATGAGTATCAGCTAAATTCGCTAATTCCTCTGAGACTCCATCAACTTCATTGCCTACAATGAAGCACAGTGGGAAATTATAGTCTGATGCATATATATTGCTAGAATTATGTGTCTGCTCTATTAATACTAGATTAATCCCCTGGGACTTAATTTTTTTTGCAATCTCAATTGTATTTTCATGGTACTCCCAGTCGACGGACTCTTCTGCGCCTAAAGCTGTTTTATGAAGATCCTCTCTAGGAGGGTACGCTGTATAGCCAGTTAAATATATTTTACTTGCACCAAATCCATCTGCTGATCGAAATATAGATCCAACATTATGAACAGAGCGAACATTCTCAACTAGAATAGAGATAGGTAATCTTGATATAAATGATACTTCTTCAAGAGTAGGTCGATCAGCTTTTAGCTCATCATTTGTTCTCTTGATTCTCATTTTTCTAAAGGGATATTAAATAAATCAATATTATCAAAAGTCTTCTGCTCAAATGCAGTTAGAAAAATTTCTACAATAGATTTTTTTTTGTGATTATGTATAATCTCATGATTATAAAATTTAAGATCATTGTGCATTGTCAGATTCTCGTAAGAGACTTCTCTCTCAATCTCTGAATTTTTGTTGTAGAATTGCTTTTTATGAATGATATAATCAACGGGGTCAATCCACAACACTATATTTCCACTTTCCTTTTTAATCTCAACAACCTTACAGGATGTCTCATTAATTAGGTCGTCCTCTAAAAATATAATTTCTTTATCAAGAAGAGATAAGGGTAACGTGATTGATGATAAATCTACTTGCTGTGAAGATTTTTTTCCTGTTAAATCTTTAATTTTTCCGGATCGTGGCATTCTAATCCATTTTTTTTCTTTTCCATCTTTATAGGTATGGACCCACATCTGACGACCCTTCTTCTTTCCATCAGTTATTTCCTTAATGTGAACCATCTTGTATTTTTCTTTATCTGTTTGCCAGTGAACAAAAAGCTCAAGATTGGTAATTTCTTCTTTATCTTTTTTATCCTTAGATTTTATTTTAATGGTCATTTGATGATCAATGTCATTGAGTCTTTTTATTGCTTTTTCTAGTACCTGATTAGGCGATAATACATCGGCGCATATCGCCAATTGTAATATTAATAAAATTGAAATAGATTGTATATATTTTTGCATGGTTAAATTTACACTTTTATATATAATGATAATAACTGAAATTTTGTTCCAAGAAATATGAAAATAAAAAAAGATATTATAATACTGGCAAATGGTGAGTTTCCAGAAACAAAAAAAGCGATTGATGCTTTAAATTCTGATAGATTTATTGTTTGCTGCGATGGATCTGCGGCAAAGGCTGATAACAAAGGAGTCTCTCCTGATTTAATTATAGGAGACATGGACTCCCTTTCAGATATGCTAAAAGAAAAATACAAAGATAAAATAATGGAGGTTAAAGATCAAAGCTCCAATGATCTAAGCAAGGCGCTCAACTGGGCAAAAATAAATAAAATTGAATCTGTGATACTTCTAGGGATTGATGGTGGAAGCGATGATCACTATCTTGGAAATTTATTTTTAATTCTTGAAAATAATTATGATTTTAAAATTAAAATTATAACCAACAATGGGCAGTTTGACATTGTAAATAATAAAGAGTTTTTATCGAAGCCAAATCAGCGAGTCTCTATTTTTTGCATGAATAAAGATGCGGAGGTATCCTCATCTGGCTTAAAGTATGAACTTGATGACTATCGTTTTAATAATCTCTATGGAGCAACTCTAAATGAAGCAACTGGAAATAGCTTTACTGTAAGCTGCAATGATCCTGGAATTAGCATAAAGGTATACAGAGGGAATGAAGAAACTAAATAAAAATAAATTTAGCACATGGAAAGAATACTACTACGAGTATCAGAGGACTCTTGCATCAAGCTACTACATTCCTTTTCTTTTGAATAATAGGATAGAGCTAAATGGAAAAAATATTCTTGAGATTGGATGTGGAAATGGTGGGTTCATTGGTGCATTTGGAGAGTATTCAGATAATTGCGTGGGTTTTGATCTTAAAAATTTAGAGTGGAAGGATAGCAACGTTAAGTACCATAAGCTTGATGTATTTGATAAAAACCTCACTGATAAAATAAAAGCAAAGTTTGATATTATTATTCTTCGTGATGTAATTGAGCATCTTGATAATCAGCGAACCAAGCAGCTCTTTCACCAAATTTCTTTGCTATCTAATCCAGATACTGTTGTGCTAATCACCTTCCCTCCATTCTACTCACCATTTGGACTTCACCAGCAGGTGCTTCTAAATACTCTGCTTCGATTCGTTCCATATCTGAGTCTTATTCCCAGAGACCTGATAAAAGTACTTGTAGATGGAGAATCAAATAATAAGGAAAATGTAGATGAGCTTCTTTCGCTGTATGATTCAAAAAAAACAATCAGTATGTTTTATAAATTAATAAATAGCAATGGATACAGTGTACTTGATGAAAAATTCTTTCACATCAGACCTTCACATCAAATTCGATATGGACTTAAAACAATTGAATCTAGGCTTCTTTGGCATATTCCAATCATTAGAGAGCTTCTAATTACTGGAACCGTATTTTTAATAAATAAATAAATTATTAAATTATAAAATGATGGAAACTCAAAATAATTTTATCTTTGCTATACTGATGCTCATCTCAACTTGCAGTCAAAATTTTATGGATACAGTAAACGAACTTTCGATAGATAATAATCTTGAAAATAAAAAAAATATAGGATATAAGATTCTTATTAATGAAGAAGGAAAAATTTTATTTGATAATGAAATGATATCACCGGTAAAAATTGAAGATGCTATAAATAGAAACCTAAAAAGAGATGATAATGTAATCTTTAATATAATAATACATCCAGATGCAAGATACAAAAGCGTTGTTGGTATTTTAGAAAGCATAAAAAAAACAGATGCTAAGATAGAAGTGACGGTTTTTGATAGCCTTGAAATGCTATCAAGGAAAATTAAAGAACCGCCAGCACGGCCATCTATTCCCACTGCATCTGATGAAGAATTTGAAGATGCACAGTATGATAAATTTACTGAAAGTGAGTTTGATGAGTGGGAGGATTGGGATGAGCCACCTCCACGAGAAAAAAAAGTTAAAGAGTTTATTGCATACGATAAAGCTCCTCGTCCAAAATATGGAAAAAGTATTTCTGATTTTTTAAAATACCCAAGTCGTGCAAGGACAATGGGAGTAGAGGGTAAAGTATATATTAAATTTTTTGTAGATAAACATGGCAAGGTTAGACAAAATAGTATCCAAATGCTTAAAGGTGATCCTGTTTTTGAAGAAGCAGCAGTAAATGCAGTTGCTCAATCTCAGTGGGAACCTGCGATGCAAAGAGATATGGAAGTTGGAGTGTGGATGACTGTTCCAGCCAGGTTTTCGCTTGGAAATTAGTAGACTGCAATCGTTAAAATTAATACAAACTCTCTACTACCTCTAGCAATACTTGGAGATTAGTAAACTGCAATCGTTTTAATATTTACAAACTCTCTAATACCAAACTCTGAAAGCTCTCTCCCATAACCTGATTTTTTAATGCCACCAAATGGTAACCTGGGATCAGATTTTGTAAACGCATTTATAAACACAACTCCTGTCTGAATTTTTCGTGCTATTGATAGAGCCTTATCTCTATCCTCAGACCACAGGCTTCCACCCAACCCAAAATCAGAGTCATTTGCAATTTCCAGCATCTCATCTATACTATCAAATTTAAAAATAGTAAACACTGGGCCAAAAGTCTCATCGTAGTATACCGGCATATCTTTTTTGATATCAGTTAGTATGGTAGGACTATAGAAGTATCCACTTTGATTTAGCCTAGAGCCCCCTGAAACCAGCTTTGCTCCAAGACTAACAGATTTCTGCACCTGCTCATCAATTTCATTGAGGATATCCTCTCTAGCCAGTGGACCCACCTGAGTTTCGCTCATCATCGGGTCACCAATAACTAATTTTGAAACAGCATCTTGAAGCCCAGAAACAAAATCATCATACACGCTTGAGTGAACAATAAACCGCTTGGCTGCTATGCAGCTTTGACCATTGTTAAGCATCCTTCCCTTTACTGCAGAGTCAACCGCATTAGGAATATTTGCATCATCAAGCATTATAAATGGGTCTGCGCCACCAAGTTCAAGTACGGTTTTCTTTAGATGTTTACCAGAGCACTCCCCCACCTTACTACCCGCATACTCGCTTCCAGTAAGCGAAACAGCCTTAACGTACTTGTTTGCAATAATCTCAGACACAGCTCTCGAGCCTACAATAAGCGTTCTAAATACATCATTTTGAATATCGCTCTCATGGAATATCTTTTCAATTGCAAGTGCTGATGCTTGAACATTTGATGCATGTTTAAGAAGAACGCTGTTTCCAGCTAAAATTGCGGGAATCGCAAATCTAAATACCTGCCAGAACGGAAAGTTCCATGGCATCACACCAAGGATTACTCCAAGAGGCTCAAATGCGACTAAACTTTTTTGCGCATCAGATTCAAGATGCTGATCACCTAAAAATTTACTAGCATTCTCTGCGTAGTACTCACACAGCCACACACACTTATCTATTTCACCGATAGCCTCTGTGATGGGCTTTCCCATTTCATTTGTAATTATTTCTGCGTAGGACCTCTTATTGGTCTTAAGAAAACTCCCAATCTCTAAAATTATTTTAGATCTTTTTTCAATATCAACATTTGACCACACAAGCTGAGCATTAGATGATTTTTCAATTATCTGTTCGGCTGCAGATAAATTAATTTCCTTGAACTCTGCATATAGCTCTTCGGTAGTCGGGTTAATTGATTTTAATACACTCATTTTAATTTTATTCTGTTTTTTTGGATTAATGTATGGGTAAATTTACGTTTGATTTTCATCATACAATATATATAAAAAAATAACATGGAGACTAAGTGATGAGTGATAGCTTTAAAGTACCTGTACCAGTCAATGAGCCGATAAAAGATTATGCCCCAAACTCAGATGAAAAAAGAAGTTTGGTTAAAAAAATTAATGAACTCTCTTCAACTACCGTTGAGATTCCTATTATTATTGATGGCAAGGAAATTAAAACTGGAAATACTGGGAACTGCGTAAAACCCTATGACCATGCACATATACTGGGTACATACCACAAGGCAGGTGAAGAAGAAGTGAAGATGGCAATCGAATCATCGCTGGATGCATGGAACGACTGGAGCCAAACATCATTTGAATATAGAGCCAAGATTTTTTTAAAGATGGCAGAGCTCCTAACCGGTTCACACAGAGATGTAGTGAATGCCTCAACCATGCTTAATATGAGTAAAAATGCCTATCAGGCAGAGATTGATGCGGCGTGTGAATTAATTGATTTTTGGAACTTTAACTGCTGGTACGCTCAAGAAATTTATACCCAGCAGCCGATGTACTCACCAGAGGGAACAAAAAATCAAACTGAACACAGACCTTTAGAGGGATTTGTCTTTGCAGTGACCCCATTTAATTTTACAAGTATCGCTGCAAATCTTCCATCGGCTCCAGCTTTAATGGGGAATACCGCCATATGGAAACCTGCATCAAGCACTGTGTATCCAGCTTATTTTTTAATGAAACTATTTAAAGAAGCAGGATTACCTGATGGAGTTATCAATCTACTCCCTGGGAGTGGAGCGGTTGTTGGCAATCAGGTTTTATCGCATCCAAAGCTAGCTGGTATTCATTTTACTGGTTCGACGGGAGTGTTCCAGAGCATGTGGAAGCATGTTGGGGAAAATATTAAAGGCTATGAGTCTTACCCTAGAATTGTAGGTGAAACCGGTGGAAAGGACTTCTGCGTTGCGCACGAATCATGCAAAAAACAGGCTCTTGCTACCGCAATGACAAGAGGTGCTTTTGAATTTCAAGGTCAAAAATGTTCTGCAATGTCAAGAGCATATATTCCATCAACAATATGGGATGATGTAAAAAAGATGTACATATCTCAAGTAAATGAACTTCAAATGGGATCCCCTGAACGCTTCTCTAATTTTATTAATTCAGTGATTGATAAAAGCGCATTTGATTCAATAGCATCCTACATCGATTATGCAAAGGATGCATCTGATGCAGAGATTATAACTGGCGGTGGATATGATGATTCTAAAGGCTATTTTATTGAGCCTACTACTATAGTAACAACTAACCCTCATTTCAAAACAATGGAAGAAGAAATTTTTGGGCCGGTGCTGACTATATATATCTACAATCCTAATGATTGGAAAGAGACTCTACAACTAGTAGATACTACATCACCTTACGCCTTAACAGGTGCTATATTCTGTGAAGATAAAGAGGTGCTTAAAACTGCAAATAAAACACTCAGATTCTCAGCAGGGAACTACTACATTAATGATAAGCCAACCGGCGCGGTAGTTGGACAGCAGCCATTTGGTGGCGCAAGAGCTTCTGGAACCAATGATAAGGCTGGTTCAATGTTTAATCTGGTTAGATGGGTGTCTCAGAGAACAATAAAAGAAAATTTTGAACCACCAACAGACTACAAGTATCCATTTATGGGAGAAGATGAGTAGTATAGATATAAATATAAAATCTGAAGTAGATACTCTGCAAAAAGTTCTGGTTCATACCCCAGGTGCAGAAATGACTCTACTCAACTCATATAATACAAAAGAGTTTAATTATGATTTTGAGAGTAAAATCTTTAGTGAAAATAAAGATTTTTTGCTTTGGGATGACACAATATATCTAAAAGGAGCAATCAGAGAGCACAGGGAAATGTGCGAAATAATTAATGTGTTATCAGGAAATAATGTCTGCCTGCAATTTAAAGATCTATTTGAAGAAATCTCGACACCCTGGGAGCAAGACCAAATAATAGCAAATTTATTGTTCACTAGAGATCTAGCTTTTTCATTTGGATGCACCACCGTTATTTCATGGAACTCTAAGGAAGCCAGAAATCAGGAAAATCTACTTGTAAAAAATCTATTTGAGAATCATCCATCTTTAAATCACAACAAAACTATTTTCTTTCATGATGAATTTCCTACCTTAACTATTGAGGGTGGAGATGTAATGATTTTTAATTCAGATACCATTCTTATTGGTTTGAGTGAAAGAACAAAAAAAGAATCCATCAAGGCACTTCTACCCCACTTCTTAGATGAAGGTTTCTCAAGCGTTATTGGTGTTTCTCTTCAGAAAAAAAGAACTTTTATGCATCTTGATACCGTACTTACAAAAATTGACGAAAATGAATACCTAATATATGATTCTAATGAAAGTATTGATGCTTTCAAATTCAATAATTCTAATCCTAATGGTGAAAAATTAACTTTTAATAGTCTGGGAACACTAATCAATGAGCTTGATGATAAAGCAAAACTATTTAAATGCACACATAACGAACAATGGACATGCGGTTCAAATGCGCTTGCAGTTAGCCCTGGAAAAATTTTACTATATGAAAGAAATGAGATGACAATAGAAAATCTCGTTAGAAAAGGTGGATACAGAGCCTACAACCCACAAGAAATTATAAATAAGAAATTTGATGAAAATGAAAAAATTGTAGTTAAAATTAATGGTTCAGAGCTATCAAGAGGACGTGGCGGCGCAAGATGCATGACAATGCCACTTCTTAGAGGTTAAATATGGGACAACAGAATCCAACAGTAATGATATCTTTGGGGGGCAATGCAATTAGCCCTAAAAATGAATCAGGTACTAATGATGAGAAGAAACCCCATACAAGAGAAAGTAAAGAAGAAGACATTGAATTAGTCAAAAGACGATATA
>CAZHKH010000028.1:0-500 GCA_964532515.1 uncultured bacterium | reverse complement strand
GGGCCGCAGGTTGGAGCTGAACTTCAAAGAAATGAACTTACTCAGGATATTATCCCTCCCTTACCTCTTGGAGTGCTTGTTGCAAACACACAGGGTGCAATTGGCTATATGATACAGCAGTCACTCCAAAATGCTCTATACAAAGAGGATGCCAATAGAGAGGTGGTGAGTGTTATATCCCAGGTCAAAGTTGACAAGGATGATCCAGAGCTTATCGATCCTAAAAAATATATTGGGAAATCATATAATAAAGATACTGCGACAGAACTATCTAATAAACACAACTGGAGCATAAAAGAGCAAGAACCTGGCGTCTGGAGAAGGGTCGTTCCATCTCCAAAACCTCTTTATATATTTAATGGAAAATCAATTAAACACCTGGTAAACTATGGAACCATTGTTATCGCTGGTGGTGGCGGTGGAATCCCTGCATATAACGATGAGAATGGAATACTCCATGGACTGGATGGGGTTATTGATAAAGATTATTCAGCAGCACT
>CAZHKH010000027.1:0-15182 GCA_964532515.1 uncultured bacterium | reverse complement strand
AGAGAGGAAAGTCCGAACTCCGCAGGATAGGGTGCCTCCTAACAGGAGGACTTGTTAAAAGATGGAAAGTGCAACAGAAAGTAAACCGCCTTTTAAGGTAAGGGTGAAACGGTGGTGTAAGAGACTACCAGAAAAGTTTGAAAGAGCTTTTGCTATGCAAACCCCACCCGGAGAAAGATCAAGTAACTTTGTGTGGTCCGCACTTAAAAGTGGGTAGATCGCTTGAGCCTATTAGTGATAGTAGGCCTAGATGAATGATCATCGTTCAGTTTACTGAATACAGAATTCGGCTTATAGGCTAGCCTTATTATTTTCTATGAGCTCTAGTAATTGGCATATAAAAGAATTTGATTCTAAACAAGTTGATGAAATTTCTAAGGAATTCAACCTTCCTTATTCAATTTCAAAAATAATGTCACTACGTGGGATTTTAAATCGAAATATAAGTTCCAATTTCTTCTATCCAGATAAAAAAAAATTGCATGACCCATATCTTTTAAAGGATATGGATAAAGCAGTAGATGCAGTTGTTAATCATAGAAAAAATAAAAGTAAATTAATGATATTTGGCGATTATGATGTTGACGGTGTTTCTTCGACATCAATGCTTTATCAGTTTTTTCAATCAATTGATATAGATGTAAGTTATTATATCCCCCACAGAGATATTGATGGGTATGGACTATCTAATAGGGGCATTGATTTTGCAAATAGCATTGGAGCAACCCTTATCATTACTTGTGATTGTGGAATAAATGCCTTTGATGAGATTGAGTATGCAAAAAAAATGGGAATAGATGTAATTGTCACAGATCATCATAAGCCTGATGAAAAAATTCCAAATTGTATAGCTGTGGTTAATCCCAATCAAAAGGATTGTAATTATCCTTTTAGTGGATTATGTGGAGCTGGGGTTGCATTTAAGTTAGCACTTGCTGTAGCAGATAAAATTTCTGTTGATTTAGATTCAGTTTGGAAATATGCGGATATTGTGACACTTGGCATCGCAGCTGATATTGTCCCTATGATCGATGAGAATAGAATTATATCACACTTTGGTTTAAAGCAAATAAGAGAGGGAAATAATATTGGAATTAGATTATTAATTGAAACATCAAAGCTACAGATGGACCGAGTTGGAATTGGTCAAATTACCTTTTGGGTAACACCTAAAATAAATGCAGCTGGAAGATTAGGTGAAGCAGCGAGAGCAGTTAAATTGTTATCTTCATCTAACCAGGTTCAAGCAGGAGAAATTGCCAATGCTCTTGATAAAGAAAATGAAAAAAGAAAGTTAATTACTTTAAATATGGAGAATGAATCACTTTCAATGGTAGAGAGTGATCTAGAGATCGATGCGAAAAATGGAATTGTATTATTTAAAGAGAATTGGCACTCTGGTGTGATAGGAATTGTTGCATCAAGGATAAAAGAGATATATAATAAACCTACTATCATCATTGGCATAGAAAATAAAATAGGGAAGGGATCATGCAGGAGTATTCCTCAGTTGGATATGGTTGAAGCTCTTGATTATTGCAATAGTATGTTAGATGGATATGGGGGGCATCCAATGGCGGCAGGACTTACGATAAAACAAGAGAATCTAGATGAGTTTAAAGGATTATTTGAGAATTATTGTAGTGTTAATCTTAAAAAAAGTGATTTAATTCCTGCAGTTAATATAGATGCTGAAATTAAGTTATCTGATGTAAATGGGAGAATGATTAATTTTTTAAAATACTTAGAGCCCTATGGGCCTAAAAATTCAAAACCAAAATTTATATCAAAAAATATTACAGTACAGGGTCTCCCGAAAGTTTTAGGAAAAGACCAATCTACCATTAAGTTCAAGGTTAAACAAAACAAGAGTATTCATGAGGCAATAGGATTTAGAATGATTGATGATTACGAAAAATTAATTACAGGTAAATTAATTGATATTGTATATAATATTTCAGAGAATCATTGGAATGGAAAAACATCTTTACAATTAGAAATAAAAGCAATAAGATACTCTAATGTCAAAGATTAGATCATACATCAAAGGCCTAGGACATTATCTTCCAGATAGGGTGGTTACAAACCATGAGCTTTCAGAGCTGATGGATACTTCTCATGATTGGATTGTTGAGCGAACAGGAATAAAGGAACGAAGGTACGCTGATGAGGGCGTTGGTCCCTCTGATCTTGCGATACCAGCCGTTGAGCAAGCGATGGCGGATGCCAGTGTAGTAAAAGAGGATATCGATTTAATTATTTTTGCAACAATTTCCTCAGATTACTATATCCCGGGGGCTGGATGTTTATTGCAAGATAAAATGGGATTTCCAAATATTGGAGCATTTGATATTAAAACATCATGCGCTGGATTTGTTTACGGACTTTCTATGGCGGATCAATATATTAAATCTGGGACATTTGATAACATCCTATTAGTTTGTTCTGAGGTGCAGTCTACCACAATGGATTTATCTGATAAGGGTAGAAATACAGCCGTCATTTTTGGAGATGGTGCTGGAGCAGTTGTTATTGGTTCGACAACTGAAGATAGGGGAGTGCTTTCGACACACCTTCATTCTGATGGGAAGTACGCAAAAGAACTTTGGCTTAAAGAGCCTTCAACGACCTCATCAAATCGTTTAAGTAAAGAGTCCATCGAAAGAGGAGATCACTTTTTATCAATGAATGGTCGAGAAGTTTTTAGACATGCAGTAAAACGATTTCCTGAAGCGATATACGAATCTCTTGAGTATAATGGATTGAAAGCAGAGGATATAAATTTATTAGTTCCCCATCAGGCAAATCAAAGAATCTCTGATATGATACAAAAAAGAATGAATTTACCTGATGATAAGGTTTATAATAATATTGAGAAATATGGAAATACTACAGCAGCATCAATCCCCATATGTCTTTCAGAGGCAAAAGAAAAAAAACTAATAAAAAATAATGACTTGGTTGTGTGCGCAGCATTTGGAGCTGGATTTTTATGGGGTTCAGCAATAATAAAATGGTAAGGTATTAAATGAACATATATTTTAATGATGAACATATACTTCTTCGAGATATGGTTAGAGAGTTTGCAATTAATGAAATAAGACCTAATGCGCAAAGTGTAGATACAGGATTATTCCCATCAGA
Organism: uncultured bacterium; assembly: GCA_964532515.1. Classification (GTDB taxonomy): domain Bacteria; phylum Fidelibacterota; class Marinisomatia; order SCGC-AAA003-L08; family D37C17; genus TMED161. The sequence continues at coordinate 12,038 of CAZHKH010000027.1, read as the reverse complement.
GAATATTAAAAAAATGGCAGAGCTAGGATTGATGGGGATACCATGGGAGGATAAGTACGGTGGAAATGGAATGGATACCATTGCGTTAGTTATTGCAATTGAGGAGATCAGAAAAGAATGTGCATCTACGGCTGCAACAATGATGGCTCATACAAGCCTTGGAACTGCTACTATTGCAATATTTGGTACAGATGAACAAAAAGAAAAATATTTACCAAATTTATGTTCTGGGAAAATGCTTGGAGCCTTTGGATTAACTGAGCCCAATGCGGGTAGCGATGCTGGAAATACTCAGACTCGTGCAGTTTTAAAGGGCGATGGCTATGTTGTAAATGGTCAGAAAGCATTTTGCACTAATGCAGGATATGCAGGAACAATAATTTTTACGGCTATTATTGATAATAATAATGGGGATAAAGAGATAGGAGCCTTTATTGTTGATAGTGGAGCTGAGGGGCTCAGAATTGGTGAGCCCGAAGATAAAATGGGATGGAAGGGGTCTGATACCCGATCTGTTTATTTTGAAGATATGTTCGTCCCTAAGGAAAATATTTTAGGAAATCCTTCTAAAGGATTTAAGCAGTTCCTCCGTACTCTCACTGGTGGGAGAATAACAATCGGTGCACTTGCACTAGGAACCGCTCAAGGTGCGTATGAAAGAGCACTTAGATATTCATGTGAAAGAGAGGCCTTTGGGAAGCAAATTAATAAATTTCAAGGAATCTCCTTTAAGCTGGCTGATATGGCAACATCTATCCAGGCATCAAAACATTTGGTTTACAGCGCGGCACACTTAAAGGATAAAGGAGATGATATTATTAAAGAGGCGGCCATGGCAAAGCTTTTTTCAAGTGAAATGTGCATGAATGTGACAACTGAGGCAATTCAAATTCTTGGTGGATATGGATATATTAAAGAGTATGATGTTGAAAGATTTTTTCGAGATTCAAAAATTTTAGAAATAGGTGAAGGAACAAGTGAAGTTCAAAGAATAATCATTTCAAGAGAAATTTTAAATAACTTAAACTCTGTATGACATCAATTGATTTATATAATGAATCCGAGGTTGTCGTAGACCACAATTCAATCAGAGATTTGATAGACCTTGTTTTATCAACTAACAAACATCAATCAGCTACAGTTAGTATTATTATTACAGATGATAATACACTTAGAAAAATGAAGAAAAAATATTTTAATCAAGATTTATATACAGATGTTATTGCATTTAATATTGATGAAGATCCATTTGAAGGAGAAATATATATAAGTCATGACAGAGTAAAGGAGAATGCAAGCAAATACAAACAAAGTTTTCATCGAGAGCTAAAGAGAGTTCTCATCCATGGTACTTTACATCTGTGCGGCTACGATGACCAGACAAGTAAAGAAAAATCAATAATGACATCTATGGAAGAAAATTATTTAGAACAATTTAATGGGAAAATATTAGCATAGATATGGATACAACAAGCTATATAATTATTATATTTTTTATTTTAATACTAATGTCAGCTTTTTTTTCAGGTACTGAGACAGCTTATTTTAATTTAAAGCCTCACCGCGAGGATATTCCTTCTAAGCTAAAAGATTTATTAGCAAACCCAAGAAGACTATTGGTATCTATTCTAACAGGCAATACAATTATTAATGTGGCAATTGGTTCGTTGGCTGCCATTATTACCTATAGGTTGAGTCCCAACAACCAAAATTTAATTTTTCTTCAAGTTATAGTTGTATCGGTTGTGCTGATTATTTTTGGTGAAATTTTACCTAAAACGATTGCTATTAGATCTTCTAAGAAATTTGCAAACTTTGTTTATTATCCGCTAAGATTTTTTATGATTTTTCTTCATCCTTTAACGCTTCTGCTAAATGGAATTAATAAATTTGTATTAAAGTTAATTCCAAAAGAAGAAAAGCCCTTTGACACAGAAGAGGAACTTGAGATTTTAGCCGAACTGGGTGAAGAAAAAGGAAGTCTAGAAGAAGAAGAATCTGATATGATTAGATCAATAATAAAATTTGATGATAAAATGGTTAGAGAGATTATGACTCCAAGGGTTGATATGCTGGCATTACCATCAAGCTCATCTATCGATGATGCGATGGACCTAATATCAAAAAAACAATTTTCTAAGATTCCATTGTACAAGGAGAATATAGATGAAATAACAGGAGTTGTTTATGCAAAGGATCTAGTTCCATATCTTATTGGATCACGACCAAATATAAATTTACAATCAATCTCTAGAGAAGTTTATTTTGTCCCTGAACAAAAACCGATTGATGACCTCTTAAGTGATTTTAAAGAAAAAAAGATATCTCTTTCAGTTGTCGTTGATGAGTGGGGGGGGACCTCTGGCCTTGTTACACTAGAGGATATTGTTGAAGAGGTTATGGGAGAGATTAGAGATCCGTATGACATTGAAAAGTCACCAGTATCTAAAAATAATGATGGTAGCTATATTGTAGATGGAAAAATATCTATCTATGATTTAGAAGAAGAAATTGAAGGAATGAGCTTCCCTGAAGAGAGAGATTACGATACATTGGGAGGGTTAATCCTTGATAGCTTAGAGGATATCCCCAAAGAGGGCGAAACAATCATTCATAGCGATTGGGAGATAACGGTCCTTGATTTAGATGGAAACAGAATCATAAACGTTCAAATTAGAAAAAAGATATAAAGCTTATGTCTGACTATCTATCTGATTTCCAAAAGTTAGTAGATGTGCTTGAATCCTTGCTTGCGCCAGGAGGATGCGAGTGGGACAGGAAACAGACCCATGAATCTCTGGTTCCCTATTTACTTGAAGAGACTCATGAGGTAATAGAGGCGATTGAAAAGGGAGACATGGACTCTCTTAAAGAAGAGCTTGGAGATCTAATGCTTCACCTTCTATTTCAAGCGAAGCTAGCTGAGAGTGAGGGACATTTTAATATATCTGATTCTCTTAAAGATATTTCTTCAAAACTCATTCGAAGACATCCCCATGTATTTAATAATGGGAAGCAGCCTACTGATGATAATGCATCATGGGAACAAGCAAAGAAAAAAGAAAAAAAACGCGATAGTGTTTTAGATGGAGTTCCTATCTCACTTCCAACTTTAACAAGGGCCCGAAGAATTCAAGAAAAAGCTTCAAGTATTGGATTCGATTGGAAAACTATTAAGCCAGTATGGGAAAAAGTTCATGAGGAAATTAATGAGCTTAATGAAGCAATCGACTCTAAGAATGTAGATAGGATGAAAGATGAGATGGGGGATGCTCTTTTCTCAATTGTAAATCTTGCTAGATTTTTAGATATAGACCCTGAGGCATCGTTGCGACAAACAATAAGAAAATTTGAGACTCGATTTAAAAAAGTAGAAGAATCTTTTGATGATAATGAAGCTATGAGCAAGGCCTCTCTTGATCAGATGGATAAAATCTGGAATCAAGCAAAGGAAGAAGAATAGAGTTGTGGAGGCGGTGGGAATCGAACCCACGTCCGAATGTACAGTTCAAATGGCATCTACATGCTTAGGTCATTATTAAGTCTCATTTGCACAACATGAATGACCCCACGCGTTACAAACCAGTCTGTTAAAGTCTTACTCTAATCACACAGACAATTCATAGAGCCAGTTCGCATTAATGATATCTCGTTAGCTGGTGGCGAACGCGCCTGCTAGGAGATAGCTACTGACAATTAAGCAGCAGCAGCGTAACCGTAATCGGCACTTATCATTGTTCCTGGTTGATTTACGAGGTGACCAAGAATCCTCGACATGCAGCTAAAAGCTCTATTACACCCGTCGAAACCAGGCGCCCCCAATATTTAGAAAAAGCGGATAAATTTACATCCAAAAAAAAACTAAACAAGGAATTAAATAATCCTTTTGTTTTGGAATGAATGTTCCTAGATATTTAAATTAAAGTGATGTAGCATTCAATTTTATGATTGATTGTTATCTTCGTGACCCAGTAGCTCAGGTGGTAGAGCAACGCCCTTTTAAGGCGGATGTCGAAGGTTCGAGTCCTTCCTGGGTCACACTATTCTCCTCAGCTTTACATTATGTTTAATTTTCAGTATATTAGATATATAGTTGAATATTAATTGATTGAATAAAACACAAAATTAGTACTGAGAAAAATTAGGAGTTATGCTAACAAAGTTAATATTAATTTTATTTATTATTTTCATAGGATGTGATTCTTATGAAGAAAGATTCTTTGATCAAGGATATCAAGAAGATTCTGCTGAGATAGAATACAGTGAAATCAAGTACCATAAAATTAATGGATCAAAGCAAAGAGTGAAAAAATTAGAGTATGATAATAAAGATATTTTAAGAAAAGAAATTTTCTTTGGAGATAAGTTTATTAATAAAATTAGATTTTATGATGAGAATGGAATAATTGCAAAACAAGAAACTTTTGACGTAGATGGAAATGATAGATTAACTGGAGAAAGAATTATCTATTATCCTAATGCAAATAAAAAAGAAGAGTATGATTTTTCAAATGGAAAAAAGAGTGGATACTATACAAGTTATTATAACAATGGGACTCTCCAAAGTGACTTAGAATATTTAAGAGGGAAGCTTACAGGGTCGTGCTCATGGTACTATCCGAGCGGAAATCTAATGAAAATTCAAGAGTTTTTGAATAGAGAATTTTATCAAATTGAATATTATGAGAATGGGAATAAGAGGTCTGAAGGCTCATTTAGAGGTGAGAGTTTTATTGGTCATTGGGTATTCTACGATCAATATGGGCTGATAACAAGGGAAGAAGATTATTGATGAGTTCGTTTAAATTTATAGAATTAAATCAGGCAATAAATAAAATAAATAATGATAGCCCCATTGTTGTTGATATCAGAGACAAAGATTCATTTAAACAAGGTCATATAGATGGCGCCCTAAATTTATCAAATGATAATATTGATAATTTTGTATTAGATACTAAGAAAAATCAAAGTATTATTGTTTGTTGCTACCATGGGAATAGTAGCCAGAGAGCAGCTCAATTTTTAACTGACAGAGGTTTTAAGGATGTTTATAGTCTAAATGGTGGCTATGAAAATTGGAAATCTAAAATAAACAAATAGGAGATATAACATTGGAACTAAGAGATAAATTAAATTTATTATGGAAATTTTTATTTTTAGCAGTATTTACTTATGGAGTAATTTCTGTTACTTGCTGCAAAAAGAGTTGCTCTAAATCATCATCATGTTGCAAGCAAACTCAGGCAATAGAGAAGAAGTGTGGTGTTGATTGTGCAAAGAAGTGCTGCGCTACAAATTAGTTAAGTTACATTTTCTCTGGAGCTGAAATCCCAAGGATACAGAGTCCATTTCGAATTACAATTCTAAGGGCATTTACCAGGTAGATTCTAGCCTCAGTTAAGGTTTTATTATCTGGGTCAATGACTCTTTCTCTTGCATAGTAGCTATGAAAACTAGATGAAAGTTCAGCTAGATAATTTGAGATATTCTGAGGCTCCAGGCTGTCACTACATTTTTTTATTATCTCAGGAAACTCTAAAAGTTTGCCAGTAATTTGTGACTCGAGTTCATTTTTAAGTTGATCCAGCACAGATGAATCTATAGACTTGATATCTCCATCAAATCGTCGAAGCATATTACAGCACCTTGCATGTGCATATTGAATGTAAAAAACAGGATTTGCATCTGATTGTTCTTTAGCCAAATTAAGATCAAAATTTAAATGAGTATTCATGCTTCTCATAATAAAGAAAAATCGGGTTACATCTGGGCCCACCTCATCTATTAGGCTATCTAGGGATATAAAATTAGCTTTTCGTGTTGACATTTTTACAGGTTCCCCATCCTTTAATACAGTTACAAACTGATGGATTAAGACCCTCACCTTCTCAGATGGATACCCTAAGGATTCAATCGCAGAAAGGACATCAGGATATGCATCCATATGATCTGCGCCAAATACATCAACCATTAAATCAAACCCTCTATTAAATTTATCTTTATGATATGCGATATCCGGCAATCGATATGTTGGTTCTCCAGTACTTTTTACAATAACTCTATCAGAATCTCTACCTACCTCGGTTCCCTTAAACCATAGAGCTCCATCTTTTTCATATACCAATTTTTTTGATTTTAAGCTATCGATGACATTATCTATTTCTTTGTTTTCATAGAGTGTATTTTCATTAAAAAAAGAATCAAATTTTAATCCAATTTTCTCTAAGGTTTTTTCAATATCATTAAAAATATAAGTTTCAGCAGTTTGTTTGAAAATAGGATTTTCTTTATCATTTTTAAATTTATCAGCATAGTCATTAAAAATTAGTTTTGCGATATCCTGTATATATAGGCCCTCGTATCCTCCTTCAGGAATTTCCATAGATTCTCCAAGTAGCTCCATATACCTAGCATAAACAGACTCACCCAATACTCTCATCTGTCTTCCTGCATTATTAAAGTAATACTCTTTGCTGATTTTATAGCCATTCCACTCTAGAATATTCGAAACTGTATCTCCTAGAATCGCATTTCTACCATGCCCTACAGTTAATGGACCGGTGGGGTTGGCACTAACAAACTCAATCAATGCAGATTTATTATTCCCAGTTTCATTTTTTCCAAAGTTTTCATCAGCTTTTATAATTGTTTCAAGCTCATTTGAGAGTATGTCCTTATTAATTTTAACATTAATAAACCCCGGTGCTATACATTCTACTTTTTCAATCAAATCATTTGAAAGTTTATTTATTTCATCTACAATAATTGAGGCAATATCCATTGGGGCTTTCTCAATTTTCTTTGAATTAATCATAGGGTAGTTTGTAGTAAAGTCTCCATGATCAGGGTTTTTTGGAATCTGAATAATAATTTTATCTGTAGGATAGCTCAAGCTAGATAAAACTGATAATAAAATATCCTTAAATTTATTTTTCACCTTTATCCTTTATCTTTGTGATTTTTGCATCAGCCCACAACCTGTCAATATCATAAAAAGCTCTTTTTTCTTCACTGAAAATATGAATGATAAAATTAAAATAATCAATTAACACCCACTCTAATTTATTTTGCCCCTCAATATTTATAGGAGTGGTTCCTTTTCCCTTTAATGTTCGAGAAATATGATTTAGTATTGCTTTAGCTTGAGGTTCTGAGCCAGCATCACATACAATGAAATAATCTGTAATTGATGTAATCTTTCTAACATCAAATATTTTGATATTAGTGGCTTTTTTTTCAAGCATAAGATTTGCGATATTTTTAGGTTTCATTAATCTAAAATCAACATTTTATTAGGATGATAGAGTATTGCCGAATTATACGAAACAAGTTTTTCAAGATCATTACCTATTATTAAAGTTAAATCAAACATTAGACTTTCATCTAACTTTTCTACAATAAGAGAATCATTTATCCCAATTAGGTTTGATAAATGGGAGGCCATTTTGGGGTCACCTCTATGCATTTGAATTATTGAATATTTATAATCTGATGAATTAGCATTTTTTGTATCCATTACATCATACCCTTCATAACGTAGAAAATCTTGATACATTTTAGCGATGTGTCTTTTCCCGCATCCATTTAGTATCTCTATCTGAATCCGATGGCCTGTCTCTTCTTCATATGAATTTTTTCTTAACAATTTATTTAAATCTCTAATAGATGAATTTGAACTGCTTTCTGTAGTTATTTGAATAATAAATGAACCAATAAATAAGGATGCAATTAGAGTTAACAATAAAACAGGGGCAGTGATAAAATCTTTTATTTTATTTTTTTGTTTTGGCTTAACACCTGATTTTCGTTTTTTATTTTTTTTAAAAAAGATCATTAATATTTTTATCTATTTGCTAATACTATCTTCAATATTCAATAGCTGTTCTACGGTATTTACGCCTTGAATTTCGATAAAATTATTTGATTTTTCAAGTCCAATATTTCCATTAGAATTGACTATCATGGTAAGGACATCAGGAAGATAGTATTCAGATTGAGCATTATTATTTTGAAGTTGTGGAAGTAGCTGGAATAATAGTTTATTATTAAATATATATATCCCTGAATTAATTTCATTAATTAATAGCTGCTCAGGATTACAATCTTTATGCTCAGATACCTTCTCTAAATTATTATTTTTATTCCTAATAACTCTTCCATATCCAGTGGGGTCATCAATTTCAGCTGTGAGCATGCAGGCATCATACTGATTATTCCTTTGGTTATCAATCAATGAGGTAAGAGTAGTTTTTTTTATTAGAGGTACATCGCCAGATAGTATTAATGTATCTCCATCAAAGTCTTTAAGGTGCTGACTTGTTTGCATTATCGCATGACCAGTACCTTTTTGCTCTGCTTGAAGTGAGAATAATATATTTTTTGCTTCAACTGAATTTTTCACCATTTGAGCTTCATGTCCTATGATTACTATTATTTTTTTAGGATTTAATTCTAAAGAGGTATCGATGACATGATTTAATAATGTTTTATTTGATAATTTATGTAAAACCTTTGGAAGGTCAGACTCCATTCGAGTCCCCTTTCCTGCAGCCATAATAACAACTGCTAAATTACTTTCAAGCCTATTCATTTTGTTCCTCAATGATTCCCCCTCCTAAAAGAGTCTCATCATTGTAAAAAACAATAGATTGACCTGGAGTTATTGCAAGTTGTGGCTCTTCAAAAGTAACTAAATATTTTCCATTTTTTCTTTCGATTAATGCCATTGAGCCTGAGCTATTATATCGTATTTTCGTAAGGGCTTTAAGAGGGAAATTGGGGATATCTACAAGCCAATTCACTTCTTTTGTCGAACACACTTTTGAGAACATGGATTCCTTCTTTGCAACAGTTATAGTATTAGAGATTGGATTAATTTTTTTAACATATCGTGGTTCTGGATTTGATAACCCTAGCCCCTTCCTTTGACCAATTGTATAATTGGTGAATCCGCTATGCTTTCCAAGTACAGATCCATTTTCACTTTCTATATCTCCACCATCAATATTTTCCATTTTTTCAGGCATAAATTTATTTAAAAAATTTCGATAGTCACCATCCATAACAAAACAAAGATCTTGACTGTCAGGGACATTTGATGTTTCAAGATTTTTCTGTTTCGCATAAATTCGGACCTCATCCTTTTTCAGATCACCAATTGGAAGTAAGGTTCTTTTAATAAGCTCTCTATCTATGTGCCAGAGCATATAGGATTGATCTTTTTGGATATCAATACCTTTTTTGATTACTGACTTATTATTATCAATTCGAGCATAGTGTCCAGTTGCAATATAGTAGGCATTAAATTTATTTGCCTGTTCAATTAGGTTTCCCCATTTAACATATGAATTACACTTTACACAGGGATTTGGAGTTCTCCCCTTCAAGTATTCATTAGCAAAGTCATCAACGACGTGCTTTTTAAATGAGTCTATTTCATTAATAGTGTAGTGATGGACTCCAAGTCTATCACAAATCATTTTTGCTCCATTTATAGCCTCTGTTGAATTGCAGTGACTATTTTTTTTTAATTTTGTAATGGGGTCAGTGGATTCCCATAGCTTTAGGGTAATCCCAATAGTTTCATATCCCATTTCATTTAATTTTGCTATGGTTACCGAGCTATCAACCCCACCGGACATCGCAACAAGCACTCTATTTTTATTTAACATCATCGACTCTATTCTGATGCTGCTTATTAATTACATTCGCTATGCAGCTTGATAAACCTATTATGTTTTCTTCTGTGATATTCTTTCCGAATGATATTCTAACAGTTTTTGAGGCATCTTCATTGTCCATGTTGATTTCTGTTAAAGCGGTTGAAGTCTTTAGCGAGCCAGAGGAGCATGCAGCTCCTCCTGATATTGCGTAGCCTTTCATATCTAGAGCAATGACAAGGTCCTGGCTTAGAATATCATGGAATGTAATATTTAAAATGCCGCTTATTCTATTACTTCCATTTATAGTGTAATTAACTTTTAACTTCTTTAATTCCTCTAGAAATAATGAATCGTATTTTTTTATTTTCTTTTTCCATTTTTCTTTTTCATTCATTGCTTTTTCAAGTGCAATAGACATCCCATGTATATAAACTATATTTTCAGTTCCAGGACGAAGATCTTTTTCTTGCCCACCTCCAAAGTATGTAGGGAAAAGATTAATTCCATCTTTTATGTAAAGGGCGCCAACGCCCTTGGGACCATAAAATTTATGGGCGGATAGACTTAGGAGGTCAATAGAGGTATTTTTAATAGATATCTCTTTTTTCCCAATAATTTGAACTGCGTCTGTATGAAATATAATCCCATATTTTTTTGTTAATTCAGAAATTTCTTCAATTGGGTTTTCTGTGCCCAGCTCATTGTTAACGTACATAATTGAAACCAATTTAGTATTTTTTTTTATGGAATTCTCAATATCTTTTATTTCAATTAATCCAGATGAGTTTGGCTTTATGTATGTAACATCAATCCCATCCTCTTCAAGCTTATTTGCAGTTTTAAGTATGGCAGGATGTTCATAGCTTGTTGTGATAAAATGATCTCCTTTTTTTAGTAGCCCAAGCAGTGCAATATTATTGCTCTCAGACCCACAGCCAGTAAATATAATTTCACTTAAGTTGCAACCAAGTAGATTGGCCATATTTAGCCTTGCTCTTTCAATAATTGCTCTAGACTCTTGACCAAATTTATGTATGCTTGATGGATTCCCAAAAATAGAGGATGAAATTTTATTCATTTCTTTGATTACATCCTTATCTAGTGGAGTTGTCGCAGCATTATCGCAGTAAATCATTTTCATGTATATAATTTATTAAATTTTTTAAGAAAAATTATGAAATAACAGTTTCCGTGACTTCTTCAGGAATACACACTTCCATTCCTTCGCGGGCTGAGATTGTATTTTCAAATAATTTTTTTGCTTCTTGTTCGATATTCTCTAAGGTTGAATTCCCATGATCTGGATTATGGTGAAATAGAACAAGTTTTTTAGCTTTTGCTTTGTTTGCAACTTCTGTGCATTGTTCCCAAGAGCTGTGTCCCCACCCTTTATGGTCTGACATTTGCTCTGGGGTATACTGAGCATCATGAATTAATATATCAGTATTTTTAGCAATATCTATTACGTTTTGATTTAGATGGCTGCTTGGATGCTCACAGTCTGTGATGTATGTAACTGAAAATCTATCAATTTCAACACGGATACTACTCGCCCCTCCAGGGTGTCCATGCGGTGAAGTTATAACTTTAACATTATTTGTTATATTCATAGCCCCAGAGGAATAGTGTTTAAAATTAATATTTGCATTTAGCATTTCCATATTAACAGGCCAAAAATTTGAACTTAAAAACGATTTGAACTTTGTTTTTATTTCTTCATCACTTTCACCCGGAGCAAAAATATTAATGTTAAACTTATCAATGAATAAAGGTATAAACATTAAAAATCCCAGGATATGGTCATAGTGATAATGACTTAATACGATATTGATATCACTGATTTGAGTTTTTTCTTTAAGAATAGAATGGCCAAAGTTCCTTAGACCAGTTCCCATATCAAGAAGCACGAGATCATTGTTTGCAGAACGCACCTCGACACAAGAGGTATTGCCTCCAAAGGAGTCTTCTAATTTAGGAATTGGGAAAGATCCCCGAACTCCCCAAAATTTAACCTTAATAGCATTCATTGATTTTAGACCATCCATTCAGATTGGGTTTGAAATATATTCATATATTTTGAGCTACACAAATAAAATAAATTTTCTTCTAGAATTAACACTATAACTTATAACTTATATGTATGAATATTGTTCGCACAAAGATAGTTGCTACAATTGGCCCATCGAGCTCATCAAAATCCATGATTGAAAAAATGATTACTGCGGGGATGAATGTCGCAAGAATAAATATGTCACACTACAGCCCTGATTTTGATATTTTTTCAATTGTAAAAATAATTAGAGATACAGCAAAACAACAGAATAAAAGTATTGCAATTTTAATGGATTTGCCTGGACCAAAGATAAGGACAGGGAA
>CAZHKH010000026.1:0-15788 GCA_964532515.1 uncultured bacterium | reverse complement strand
AATCTTTTTGAGGCTCCCCAAACATCATATATAAAAAATTCTCTACATAGTTTAGGCTAGGATCTGGATATATAAATGGCATCCCCTGAGATTTCCGATATGAGTACGCAGCAATGGTTTTTACTTTTGCAATAAGCTTTGCAATATTCTCATCAATAACATCCGTGTCATGGCTATCACCATCAGGATGAAAGCCGGATAATGCGGTTACCATAGATGATAAAATTGCCATCGGATGCGCTGATAGTGGAAACCCATTAAAAAATCTATTCATATCCTCATGTATATTGGCATGAGTTCTTATATACTCTTTAAAATCCGTTTTCTCTTCTGAATCATCTAGATGTCCATATATCAATAAATAAGAAACATCAGTAAACGAGACCCCCTTGCTAACTAAATCCTCAATGGGGTAGCCCCTATATCTTAATATGCCTTCCTCTCCATTAATAAAAGTAATGGAGCTATTGCATGAACCGGTATTACCATATCCAGGGTCTAGCGTAATATATCCCGTAGATGATCTAAGGGAACTAATATCAATCCCTTTTTCATTTTCACTGCCCTCTACAATAGGCAATTCAATTTCAAAATCTTTTGTTTTAATAGTAGCAGAGCTCATAGGAACCTCAGTCTTGTTATCAATAATGTGATTAATTTAATACGTTTAAATTTAATATATTTTTTATTATCAGCATATTTCTAAAATTAAAAAAAATCTCCTCAATTTTGTTAAAAATTGTAACAAATTTATTGCAACTAAACACAATATAAAGTATATTTTTATACCAAGATTTCAACATCTTGTATATTGTGAGTTTTTCTTTTCGACGAGAAAACACCTGAAAAAATAAAAATATCCAGAGCCCTGGATAGAGAATTATATAAATAATTCTGTACTTACCTAAGTAGCTGTGTCCTTTTTAGGAATTTATTGCGTTTACTGGGCAATAAATAAATGAATAAATGAACGAATGATAAGGATTTTTTATGATTGATATTGAAAATATGTTTAAGTATCAAGGGAAGACAACGAAGGTGATTGGCTCCACAAGAACAAAAACTTATAAGGAGCTCTATGATCACATCTCCTCTCTTCAAGGTAACAAACTTCCATATGATGGCAACTATTTAGGTGACAATGAACTGGCCCAAACAATCTATGAAAAAAAATACTATCTAAAAAATCTTAACAATGAAACTGTTGAAAATTGTCCTGAAGATGTTTTTAAAAGACTTTCATCATTTATTGCAACTGTTGAAGATGGAAAAACAAAGCAAAAACAGTGGGCTGAAAAATTTTATACTGATTTATATGAAGGTCGCTTCGTTTCAGGGGGAAGAGTGCTCGCTGGATCTGGTGACCTCTACCGAATAAAAACACTCGCAAATTGCTTTGTATCAAAAATTCAATACGATGATATCGATTCAATATACAAGGCAGCCTTTGAGTGTGCAAGGACCTACTCATATGGCGGGGGAATCGGGGTTGACATATCATGTCTAAGGCCTAAAGACTCTCTTGTCCACAATGCCGCCGATAGCTCAACTGGGGCTGTATCATTTATGGAGCTTTATTCGTTAACAACTGGTCTTATTGGGCATAGTGGAAGACGTGGAGCACTGATGTTGACCATCGATGTAAAGCATCCAGATGTACAACACTTTATCAAAGTTAAAAAAATGCCTTACTGGGTAACCAACCAAATTGTAGAACAGTGTGGCTGGTCTGGACTCTTTGATGATAAAGATCTTGATACTATCAAAAAGCAGGTAATGGAAAATACTCAGGTTCGTTTTGCTAATATATCAGTAAAGGCGAGTGATGAATTTATGAAGGCGATAGATGAACAACGTGAATTTGGAAGTAATACGCTTCTGGCCTATCAAAAAAATAATAAAGATAGAGTGATGAGTGCTCCTCAGGATGAAGAGGAAGTACACTACTCAAGTGGAATTCCATCAAAAGATCCAAAAGATTATGAGCTGCTAAATACATTTAAGTCTTTCAATCAACTTAAAAAATGGGTTAAAGAAAATTATAAATATAATCTTGAGAAATCAGAATTTGAAGATGCTGCAAAGCGAGATATATATGGTGATTTTATTATCCCAATTAGCAAGGGGAAGTTTGATATTGTATTAAAAGCAGCTGGTGACTTTATGCTTTATTTTGACAGCCCTAATACCAATGAAATTAAAAACTTAATTAAAGCTCGAGATATCTGGGATCAATTTATTGAAGGAAACTATAAAACTGCTGAGCCGGGCTTAATTTTCTGGTCAACAATGAGCAACTACTCCCCATCAAATTATGTGGACAAACCTATTATCTGTACCAATCCATGTGCAGAGGTTCCACTAGAAGATGGAGGCGCATGTAATTTAGGATCTATTAACTTATCTCGTTTTGTAAATAATGGATTTACCCCTGAAGCCTCTATTGAGTGGGATCAGCTTGCTGAGTCTACTGAAACGCTTGTTAGATTTTTAGATAATGTTGTTACATGGAACGAAGATCTTAATGCGCTAGAGAAGCAAAGACAAGCGGCGGCTGAGACTAGACGATTAGGGCTTGGAGTAATGGGAATTGCTGATATGCTAAATCAGCTGGGAGTTGCATATGACTCCGAGCAAGGAACCATAATGATTGAAAAGGTAATGGAGTATATTACCAACGCTGCGTACCAGGCTTCTTCATTTATTGCTAAAGAAAAAAATCCATCGCCTATATTTGATGAAAAATCATATATGGAGTGTCCATTTGTAAAAGAGGCACTCAGTGAACAAACACACAGTATGATCAGAAAGCATGGACTTAGAAATATTGCAATTATGTCTATTGCTCCAACGGGGTCTATATCTAATATTGTTCTTGGTTATAAAAGTGAATCTAAGAATTATATAGGTGTATCAGGTGGAGTAGAGCCCATATTCTCTGTATTCTACACTCGAAGATCTGAGTCTTTTGGTAATAAGTTTTTTAAAGTTTTCCACTCTACTGTGCAGGCCTATATAGATAAAATGGGAATTCAAGATGATGTTGATAAAGCGGAGAATGTAGATGATGTATTGCCTGAATACCTAACAAGAACAGCGCATAAAATAGATTCTGTAAAAAGAGTTAATGTCCAGGGGGTTATTCAACGCTACATAGATCACAGTATATCCTCAACTATTAATTTGCCTGAGGACGTAAACCCAGAAACAATATCAGATATATATATAAAAGCATGGAAAAATAACCTTAAGGGTGTTACCATATACAGAGATGGAAGTAGATTCCCAATTCTAAGTGTTGAAAATAAGATGACTGAGTACCAAGAGATGAAAACAAAAAGCTACTCAATTATGCAAGAAAATGGGGAAACAATGGAAATGGCTGGTGATGATATCTTTAAATTGCCCGATGGAAAATTAACAACAATGTACCATTATCTTAAAAAAATGAAATCTGAATCTGAAAATGACAATACAGTAAAAGAGACTGTCGCTACGACTGAGGAAATAAAAGTATGATCAAATTAAATGCAACTGATATAATTAAAGAAAATAAAGAACAGAAGAATAAAGAAGTTATAAAAGAAGATAAGGGCGAAGATGCGGCATCGAGGATGCGCCCAGAGGTGGTGGATGCAAAGGTATACAAACTAAAGAGTGCATTTGTTAAAAACTCAGTGTTTATCACTCTCAGCTACATTAAAGACGACTCAGGACTCAAGCCAATTGAAATATTTATTAACTCTAAAGATCTGACAAAAACATCAGAGTATGTTGTTCTAACTCGATTGATATCAGCAATTTTCCGAAGAGCTACCAACCCAATGTTTATTCTTGAGGAGCTACAAGGAATATTTGATCCTAATGGAGGGTCATTTAAAGAAGGTAAATATTATCATTCGTTCTACTCAGAAATTGCAGATGTTATTGAGCGATTTTTCTATGATGTTAAAATTATCGAAAAGCCTGTCGACTCACCAATGAGCGACAATGGAAAGATGGAGACGCCAATAGTCCCAGAAGCCGTAGAATTAAATGATGACTTTAGAATTTGCCCGACATGCTCCAGTAAATCCCTAAAAACAGAAAATGGTTGTGATTCATGCATGTCTTGCGGCTACAGTAAATGCGATAAATAATCAGAAAATAAAATTACAATAGAGTATCACTTGCACTCTAAAATAATTTTGTAAATTTTACAAAGTAAAATTTTTGAATTATGTTTCTCTTTACTATCCTGAATTTAAATGATAAAATAATATGTCGTTAAGATATATTATTAAATGGGACATGAAGCCATGATAAAATTAATATTAAGTAATAAAAAAAGTAAAAATTCCATTAAACACACAGGGCGTACTTATGTTGAAAAGTGTACTCGTTGCTCAGGGAGTGGCCATAATCTATCCGATAGAAATTGCTCTAGCTGCAATGGAAATGGCATTATCTAAATAAACGCAGTATTATTTTCCGCTTTTCGCTATAAGTTAAAATTTCACCTAAAATATTTTTTATGCAGCGTAAGCAATTTTGCTTTATGTGGCTTCTGTTAGCAGATTCTTTTCTGAAACTAGTACACCCGTTTCATCAGCAAATAAATAATGATTGGGGTGAAAGGTGACACCCGCAAAGGTAACAGGAATATTGAGACTGCCTTTCCCTGCCTTAACTGTTTTTCGTGGTATCGATGCTAGAGCCATAACTATCAATGGCATTGGTGCAATAATTTCAACATCTCTGAGACATCCATTTATTAAAATACCAGACCAACCATTCTCAATTGCCGCTGCTGCTAATTGATCGCCCAATAATGAGCATCGAAACGATCCTCTGCCATCAACAACCAAAACGCGCCCACCTCCAGGTGATTTGACTTGTTCAACAACGAGTGAATTATCTTCAAAACAATCTATCGTTGTAATCTGACCATATCCTTGTTTTAAACTCCCATAATGTTTGAACAATGGCTCAACGATACTGACCTGCTGATCAAATTGATCCGAGAGGTCGGGTGTAGAAATGATGGTATCCATTTTAAATTTAACTCGCTAAATATTAATCAAATTGATGCATAGTATTTTCTGCTCCTGATGCTTTAAGGGCAGCTTCCCCGGCAAAATAACCTTTGTGATCATCTCCCATATCAGATCCAGCCATATTTTGATGTTTCACGCAAGCTATACCCTCTCTAATCTCTTTGCGCTGAATTTTCTTAACATATCCCAGCATCCCTTGATCACCAAAATATTCTTTAGCTAAATTATCAGTGGATAAAGCGGCGGTATGATAAGTAGGCAAAGTAATTAAATGGTGGAAGATACCTGCTTCCCGCGCCGAATCAACCTGAAAAGTACGAATTTTTTCATCTGCTTCTCTCCCTAGATCTGTATCATCATATTTTTGATCCATAAGTAGATCTCTTTCATAGCTAGAGGTGTCCATTCCTTCTTCTTCCATTTTATCAAAAACTTGTTGACGAAAGTTGAGGGTCCAATTAAATGAAGGGCTATTATTATAAACAAGCTTTGCATTTGGAATCACTTTTCTAATTTGATCCATCATCGAAGCTATCTGACCAATATGAGGTTTCTCCGTTTCAATCCAAATAAGATCAGCGCCATTTTGTAAACTTGTAATTGAATCAAGAATACATCTTGCTTCACCGGTTCCTTTTTTAAATTGGTATAAATTACTAGGTAGACGTTTAGGGCGAACTAATTTTCCGTGATGATTGATTACCACGTCTCCATGATTCATATTTGAAGTAGCTATTTCATCAACATCTAAAAAAGAATTGTATTGATCTCCCAAGTCACCAACTTCATGAGTTACTGCTATCTGTTTTGTTAAACCAGCTCCCAGTGAATCTGTCCTCGCAACAATTACCCCATCATCAACTCCTAATTCTAAAAATGCATGTCGTACAGCATTAATTTTTGCTAAAAAATCAGCGTGGGGGACTGTTACTTTTCCATCTTGATGACCACATTGTTTTTCATCAGAAACTTGGTTTTCAATTTGGATGCAACAAGCTCCGGCCTCAATCATTTGCTTTGCCATTAGGTATGTTGCTTCTTCATTTCCAAATCCTGCATCTATATCTGCAATAATTGGCACTATATGTGTTTCAAAGTTATCAATTTTATCTTGGACTTCTTGTTTTTCTTCCCCTTTAGCCGCATCTAACTCTCTAAATAAATCACCTAATTCTCTGGCATCAGCTTGTCGTAAAAATGTATAGAGTTCATTAATCAAGCTAGCCACCGCAGTCTTTTCATGCATCGACTGATCTGGAAGAGGACCAAACTCCGAGCGAAGAGCTGCAATCATCCATCCAGAAAGATATAAATAATTTCTTTTGTTGCTACTAAAATGTTTTTTAATGGAAATTATTTTTTGCTGACCAATAAATCCATGCCAACAACCCAATGACTGCGTATATAGAGCAGAATTTTTATCATAAGCATCCATATCTCTTCTCATAATAGCTGCTGTATACTTAGCTATATCTATTCCGGTTTTAAAACGGTTCTGAAAACGCATTCTAGCAACGTGTTCTGGATTAATTGCATCCCATTTCCCTGATTTCTGATCTCGAAGAGCTGAGAGCTGTTTAATATCCTTTGAGTATTCCATTTATTAAGTTCCTTATTGGTTATAAAAGTATTTCAATTATTTAAATATATTTATATGCAGGTAATGTTAAAAAATCATCAAATTCATTTTTTTGAACCATATCGCTAAATAATGATATAGCTAATTCAAATTTTCCAAATTCATATAATTCGGCTCCTATTTGAATTTTAAGTTTTTTCATTTCATCTTCAAGTAAAAATGTATAGAGCTCCATTGAAATAGATCTGCCATCATCTAATGTAGCATTATGATTTATCCACTGCCATAGTTGGGCGCGACCAATTTCTGCTGTAGCTGCATCTTCCATAAGATTATAAAGTGGAACACAGCCATTCCCCCGAAGCCAAGATTCAACATACTGAACGCCTACTCGAATATTTTCACGAACACCTTCCTCCGTGATAACGCCAGTAGGAACTTTTAATAAATCTTTAGCTGTAACGGTTACATCCTTACGTTTTACATCTAATTGATTTGCATTTGGCATAACAGAATCAAACGCATTTAATGCAATGTTTGCCAATCCAGGATGTGCAATCCATGTACCATCATGACCAGCATTAGCTTCTCTTTCTTTGTCTTCTTGCACCTTATTTAATGCCTTTTGATTCTCGAGATCGTCATTCTTAATGGGTATTTGAGCTGCCATTCCGCCCATTGCATGTGCACCACGTTTATGGCATGTTTGAATTAATAAATCTACATACGATTTAAGAAAATGTCGATCCATCGTCACTACTGAACGATCAGGCAGCACATAATTAGAATGATTTCTAAATTTTTTGATAAAACTAAAAATATAATCCCAACGCCCACAATTAAGGCCTGCAGAATGTTCTTTTAATTCAAATAGGATTTCATCCATTTCAAATGCAGCTAAAATAGTTTCAATAAGAACGGTTGCCTTGATTGAGCCTTGAGGAATATTTAATTCATTTTGAGCCATTATAAATATATCATTCCAAAGCTGGGCTTCAAGGTGTCCCTCTAATTTAGGTAAATAGAAATATGGGCCCGTGCCATTAGCTAGCAATGTCTTTGCATTATGAAATAGATACAAGGAAAAATCAAAAATGGATGCAGATACTGGGCGACCATTTAGTAGTACATTTTTTTCCTCTAAATGCCAGCCACGGGGACGAATCATCAAAGTTGCAATTTCATCATTTAACTTATAAAATTTTCCATTCTTAGGGTTGGTGAAATTAATCGTTCGACTGGCTGCATCTCTTAGATTGATCTGACCATTAATATTATTGTCCCAAGTTGGTGAATTTGAATCCTCAAAATCAGCCATAAATACTTTTACTCCGCTGTTTAAAGCATTAATAATCATTTTTCTATCAACAGGACCTGTAATCTCTACTCTTCGATCTAATAAATCCTTTGGTGGGGGAGCAATCTTCCATTCGCCGTTTCTAATATCTTGTGTTGATGATAGAAAATTGGGGAAAATCCCTCGATCTATTTCAGATTGTCGCTCTCCTCTGGTTTTTAAAATATTTCGACGCCTTTCTCCAAATTGATTTTCTATTGCTTCAATAAATAACAGGGCTTCATTTGTTAATATTCTATCAAACTCGGGAGTTGTTTTTCCTAAAATTTTAAGATTACTTTTTTCTATTGTATTTTCCACAGATCATCCTTTTCTGTTAGATTTATTTTGTAAGAGGAATCATATTTTAAAACGTAAAAAATAATTATTTAATTAAAAAAAATATCCAAAAATTTACTTTGTAAAATTTACAAAAAACTAATTTATATTAGCTCATCTAAAGCATCTAGCAATTTTTGAACGTTTGATGATTTTGCTGAATATCCCATTAGTCCAATTCTCCAAATTTTCCCCGCAAATGGACCTAGGCCTGCACCTATTTCAATCTGATATTCTGATAATAATTGCTGTCTTATATGTAAATCATCTACTCCAGCTGGAATGAGGATTGCATTTAATGATGGGAGCCTATATTGTTCATCAACAAGCATCTTAATGCCAAGTTTTTCTAATCCCTTGACTAATAGGCTATGTACTCTAAGATGTCGATCAATTACTTTTTGGAGCCCTTCAGATTTTAAATCATATAACCCCTGGTAAATTGCATACATAGAATTAATTGGAGCCGTATGGTGATATACGCGATTACTTCCCCCTAAATATTGAATTATTTGCTTCATGTCTAAATAAAAATTGGGTACGAGTGTTTTACGATTTAATATTTTATCTTCAGATTTAGCAGAGAATGAAACTGGAGATGCTCCGGGTGGGCATGAAAGTCCCTTTTGTGAGCAACTATATACGGCGTCAATACCCCATGCGTCAACCTCTAAATCTATTGTCCCAAAGCTCGTGACTGCATCAACAATTAAAATGGTATCCTCATTCAAATACTGTCTAATTTCTTCTACTGGGTTTCTTACACCAGTAGATGTTTCTGCGTGAACAACGGCAACTATTGTATATTTATTTTTAGATAATTGTTCTTTAAGATCATCAATAATTAACGGTTCACCCCAATTGAAATTTAAAACATCCATATCGGCATTTAACCGCTCGCATATATTGACCATTCGTGATCCAAAGTATCCATTTTCAATAACAAGAATTTTATCTCCCTCTTCAATCAGATTGACAAAGCAAGATTCCATCGCAGCTGTGCCTGTTCCAGATACTGGAAGGGTTAAATTGTTTTTGGTTTTAAGCATTTCCCTGAGCATCTCCTTTGTCTCATCCATCATATCTAAAAATCGTTTGTCCAAATGGCCAACGGTATATGTGCTAAGCGCCTTATAAACATTTGGAGATACTGAGGATGGGCCAGGGCCCATAAGGAGAGTTTGATTAATTTTATTTAGCTTATTATTCATATTTTATAGTTATAAATAAAAGAGGGGTCAATATATTTAAAAAGACCCCTCTTCTAATAGATAGTATTATTTTATCTAAAACACCCAATATGTAAAGGTTACATCTAAATCCATAATAGGATCAGCTCCATCATCCTCTAGATCCATTACATATCCAAATCCGCCAGTTACTGAGCATGTATTTAATATTGCTTTTGTTGAGCTTACACCTAAAACCACACCACTAGTAGTTACATCATCAATACCATCTCCCGTGGTAGTTGAGTTAGCATAGGTAAAGCTTGCTGTGGTTGCCCAGTTGTATGAATGGGCCATAGAAAAACCTGCTGCAAGCTCCATAGTTGCAGTATCAAACTCATTCATGCCCATGCCATAATCAAAAGAAGTCATTAGCTGCATATCCATACCAATAGGCATTGCATATTCTGCGCCTATATTAAGGTCACCAGAATCTTCGCAATCTTCACACTGCATATAATTATTAACAAGACCAGCACTTACGCTGTATCCAGTCGCTCTATCTGTAATGTTGTATGCTGGGCTAGTCATTATTTTCATAACTTTCATCGCAGCTGTTGGGTCCCCAGCGGCTGCAGCGATGTCATTGTAGTATGCCTCCATCGCATCATCTTTGTGGATACTGCTGTATGATCCTGCGGCACCTATAACAGCGGCGATCGCCATAACAGTTTCATCAGATGTATCTCCAAGAGCATCTGCTATCGCATACGCTTGAGCTACAGGTCTTGCATTGACAACTCGGCCATATCCAGCGCCGATATCAAGCCATAGATCCATAGTATCATCAACATCCTCCGCCTGAGTTCCGCCCATCATAGAAAAATCGGCATCACCATAAGCAAAAAGACCTTTGTTCCCACCAACAAGATACTTCTCCATTGAGCCATTGAGGCCTATATCAAAGTTACTTGTTGCGTCCTCTCCTTCAACGCCAGTGTCATCCATGTCAAAATCAAATGAGCCGCCGTATGAACAGTTTGCTCCTGCACTTTGAGACATGAAGTTGTATGCAGCTCCAACGTCAACACTCATTGATGTGACATCACCCTGAGAGTGAAAGTCGAGTAAATCATTTCCATTAATCTGTAATGTTTTATACTCAAATGAAGGGATATCATATGAGTCGTATGCTCCATCAGCAAAAATGAATCCTGAAATTAAAAGCATAGTACTTATCTTTAGTAACGATTTCATCATTATTTCTCCTTTGGTTAAATTAAATATTAGATTGTTTGTGGCAGTCTTTGTCATTGGTCTTAAAATATACATTATTATATAGATTTAAACCATCGATTTATGATGATTAAAATAGCCTCAAATTAACAGCTCAAGTCATAAGTAGTTCAAAGAAAATTAATTTTATAGCAATTAGGAATAAAGCTGATTTAAATAATATTCTAAATGTATTCTCAGGGATAAAGCTAAGTAATCTTTTCCCAACATTGGTACCTATAAAAACTGCCAATATCAGTGGGAATAAAACATTGAGCTCTGCAATATAGTTAACATTAAATAAAATAATAAATATAGGAATTTTTCCGATGTGACTAATCACCTGGCATGCAGCTTTATTCGCAATAATATTTTCCTTGGTTAGATTGTAACTTAAAAAAAATGGGGCAATTAGTGGGCCGGTTGCACCTATAAAAACAGAGCTGATGCCGCTTATCCCCCCAACCCAAAAAAAAGATAATGTTTTTTCCTTTTTGGGCCCTTTTAAAAATAGGTACCACAAAATAAAAATGCCGATAAGGGGCTTTAAAAAATCAACTTTTAATTTATTACCGGATTCTAGATCAAGCGTGTATATGATACTATAAATTAATAATGCTGACAGGCCCAACCCCAATGTCGCTCCAAATAAAAATCTTTTGATAAGATCCCACTTTAAATGATTTCTAAAAACATAGGTCCGCGTTGTGTTGCTTACAAGCTGTATGATTCCGTGTAACGCAATCACCATGAACCCCTCAGGAATAATAATCGCCATTATACCCAGCAGAATGATGCCTCCACCCATCCCCAATACAGCAGAGATAGATGATGTTAAAAATGCTGCACCAATAAGTATGATAGATTCGATATTAATCAATAATAATTTCGATATAAATTAAAACTTCATTTGAAAAGTTAAATTAAACTCCGTTTCAGCATCATTGTCACCCATTGTGGTCATTGTGATATTGGGAGAGACTGTCATCCCGCCTTCGCACTTGAATATTAGTCCAGCCAAGACAGTAGTTTCATCATCTACTAAATCTAAATCTTCATATTCTCCTTCTAACATATCATACCTAACAAAAACAGAGAGGTCTTTGCTGAATGGCAACTCAAATGGGATACTGTAATTTGCATATGCAGACATCAGTGAAGAAGACTCACCGTATCCGCTTAAATCAAGGTCTGTTCCCATGTTATATTCAACACCAACTCGAGCACCAGAGCCGGAGAATCCAGCAAACACTCCCATTACGGTTGCAGTGGCCTCTTCACCTTCCATCTCTTCTCCATCCAATGTGTATGTCAATGTAGAAAAAACACCACCCACATTAAAGCCATCATTCTTATCAAGTCTTTTCTCACCATAAAGAGCCTGTACCGATAATTTTTCATTATCATCAGCTGCATTTTTTTTATAACCCTCTCCGTTGGTATATAGTACACTTAAAGCAATTGGCCCTAAGCCTTGACTGATTCCAAGACCCAAGTCAGCTGATGCAGACCATTTATTTCTATCCATAGCACTCTTAGATATGAATCTGTTGCCCCATGTTTTCTCTTGTGTATTAAACATATTCATACCTTGAAGGCCCACAGTGAATTTAGTATTATCTGTAAGGTTATAATCCATTTTTGCGTTCTTAATATACATGTAAAGTGCTTCATCGTTCTTATTTTGGATGTCACTTTGGAACTTGAAGGAGACCCCTTCTGCTACATTTTTTTTATATGTTAAATAAACTCTGTCCATATAAAATCCATGATCTTCACCATCTGCGGTGGTTCCTATTGGTGCAAATCTAAAATAACTTACACCGCTTATGCCTTCTGCAAATACTCCTGAAATTATAGTAAGAATAATTATAATGTTTTTCATTACTTCTCCTTTATGTAATTATAAATAAAAACTCCTAAGACTGCCCCAATTATTGGAGCTATGATGTATATAGTTATACTATCAAATTTATTGGCTAGCACAGCTGGGCCAATGGATCTGGCTGGATTCATTGATGCCCCTGTGAATGGCCCCGCAACAAATGAACAAACAGCAATGATTCCACCAACTGATAGTCCGATTATTAATTTTGATATTTTTTCATTAGTCGCAACGGTTATTATTGTTAACATTAAAAACATAGTGATTAACACTTCAAGGATAAATCCCTGATAAGTGGTTAGCTTGTTGATAGTCATTCCAAAACTATGTCCATTTCCAAAAAAGAATTTATGTGAAAAAGAAGCAGTTGTGGCTCCTATTATTTGCGATGGGATATAATAACAAAGCTCTTTTAGATTGATAGTTTTATTGCTATAAAAAGCAATTGAAACAGCTGGATTAAAGTGAGCTCCTGATATATTGCCAAACGCATATATCATCACAGCCACAACCAAGCCAAAGATAATAGGAATTGAATCTACTGATATTGCACCAGGACTTATTTCATATAGTATCATTGAACCACAGCCAAAAAAAACAAGGGCAAAAGTCCCTAAAAACTCCACTGTGCACTTTTGAATTAAATTATTTTTCATAATAATGAATCAATATTGATAGATATCTGATCTCTAACCTTCCTATACACATCCATAATCTCTTTTTCAGTTCCAGTGGCATTGGCTGGGTCCTCTAGCCCCCAATGAATATTACGCTGGTCCCCTATTAAAACTGGACATCTGTCCCGCGCATCTCCACACAAAGTAATAATAAGATTGTAATTTGATAGCTCATCTTCAGAAATACTTTTTGATTTTTGATTAGAAATATCAACACCCACCTCTTTCATGACTGATACAGCATTGAGGTTAAGCCCATGGGCCTCTACTCCTGCGCTATAAATTTTAAATTTTTTATTTAATTTTATGTGGGCAAATCCTTCAGCCATCTGAGATCTGCAAGAGTTTCCCGTGCAAAGGAAAAGAAGTTTTTTATACATAAATCCTAATCTTCAAGAGCCTGAGAAATATTTAATGAGAAATCACCGACATGCTCAAGGTGCTTAATGATATCTATGAATAATAATTCAGATTTAGAATTAGAGTCTTGTGAAAGCCTATCTCCAGATAGTCCGATAAATTCATTACGCATATCATCAATTTCATTTTCATAGTCAATTGATTTCTGTAAATCATTTTTACTCATCTGCTTTATATCTTTGGCAATAAAATCATGATTCCAATCAAGGAATGCTTGAACCTTGCTATAAAGCTTTGAAATTTGATCCTTCATGTCTGTAGATAAATTGTTTTTATTAATTTTTTCAGTAATCAAAAATAAATTGAACGTGCTGTCGGCTATACTCTCAAGCTCATTCACTATTCTAATCATATCTGAAGCATCCTTAGAACTTTGGACACTAAGCTCATGCTTTGAACACTCAGAAAGATAGTTTGTTATTTCAACCTGCATTTGATCCGTCAAAATTTCTGTTTCTCTAGCCTTTTCGATGGAACCATCTTTTAGTCCATGATGAATAGCATTAAGTGCATCTGATAAAAACTGATTAATGGTAGTGGACATATATATTACTTCTTTTTTTGCCTCTAAAAGAGAAATTTCAGGAGTTGGCTGAACACTAGTAGAAAAATATTCAAGTTTGTATTCTTTCTGAGTCTCTTCTTCTGTAGGCTTAACCATTCTCTTAACTACTGATGCTATCTGAGGGACAAACCAAATTAATATTATAACATTAATAATATTAAATAGTGTGTGAAACAGAGATAAATGAATTGGAATATTTTGAAACAGCTCTGGGGAGTGAGAATATGTATCAATTCCATACGGAACAGCATTAGGAGCCAGAAAATCAATAAACTGAATGAAATATCTAAATGCTATTACCATCCAAATAATACCCATAACATTAAATATCATATGTGCCCTAGCAGCACGCTTTGCATGATAATTTCCATTAATTGATGCTAAGTATGCAGTTATTGTAGTTCCAATATTTTCACCAAGAACAAGTGCGCAAGCTGTTGGAAAATCAATCCATCCTGAATATGCCATCGTAATTGTAATTGTCATTGCTGCGCTTGATGATTGGACTACAATCGTCAGTATAACCCCTGCAGCAATAAATATAAATAATGAGATAATCCCTAAATCAGTATAATTAGATAAAAATTGGAGAACCTCCGGATTGTTTTTAATGTCTGGTACAGAGCTTTTTAAAAATTTTAAACCTAAAAATAAAAGTCCAAATCCAACAAAAATTTCTCCAATATTTTTTCTCTTTGTTAATTTTGAGAAAATCAATGGAAGCCCTATACCTATTGCTGGTAAGGCAATGTTTGCAATTTTAAATTTAAATCCAAGTATTGAAACTAACCAACCTGTAAGAGTGGTACCTATATTTGCACCCATCACCACGCCTATAGATTGTACTAAAGTAAGTAATCCGGCATTAACAAAACTAACAACCATGACTGTCGTTGCTGATGATGATTGAACAAGGCAAGTTGTGATAAATCCAGTGAGGACTCCTGCAAATCTATTTTGAGTCATATAGGACAGAATAGCTCTAAGACGATTTCCAGCAACTTTCTGGATACCTTCACTCATTACTTTCATCCCAAATAGAAAAACACCTAGAGAGCCTAGGATATTAAGGGTGGCAGATAAAACCGATAAATCCATTTATTTATTTAACAAATTTTCCACGTTAGTAATTTATAAAATTTACTGTAATATGATGCAAGATTTTTAAAAAAATTATTTGACTTCATCATCACATTTTTCATGAATATCTGATTTAAATGGCTTTAAATGCACATGCTCATGAGGAATAAAAAAGCTGGCAAGAATCTCAATAGTAATAAATATAAATGCAATGCTTGCTGTTATGTATGCTCCCTCGCTAATTGCTGCAACTACTTCAATCATATGAGCTGAACCATGCAGTCGCAGTCCCCAGCGAAGAATACTTAAAAAATGTTTTTTAATCATCTGAATATTTATCCGTTAATTGAATTAATTTACTTCTAATACCATCCTCTGTCATAGAGTGGCCAGAATCCTGTATAATATGGAATCCAGCCTCTGGTAA
>CAZHKH010000025.1:9512-15962 GCA_964532515.1 uncultured bacterium | reverse complement strand
AGAGCTTGAAGCATTTGCAAAATTTGGTTCAGATTTAGATAAAGAAACCCAGAAGCAGCTTAATCGAGGTTCCGCACTAATGGAATTATTAAAGCAAAAACAATATTCTCCTGTTTCTACTGAAAAACAGGTTGCGCTTATATATGCCGGGACTAAGGGATATCTAGATGATATAGCTAAAGATCGATTAAATGAGTTTGAAGAAAAGTTTTATGATTTTCTAGATGCCTCCTGTTCAGATTTACTATCTAGTATCAAAGCATCTGGTGAGCTTGATGAAAAAACTGAAAAGAATTTAAAAACTAAAATTAATGACTTTGTAAAAGGATTTTAACTTTTGGCTAGTTTAAAAGATCTTAGAAATAAAATAAAATCAATTAAAAGTATTCAGCAGGTAACAAATGCTATGAGGATGGTTGCTGCTGCAAAACTTCGAAAATCACAAGAAAATATGGAGCAATCAAGGCCATATACCAATGCTATTGAAGAGATGATAAACCATTTAATCCCTGATATAGATAGGTCACTTTTACCAATACTTGAGACAAGAGAAATTAAGAAAAAATTATTTTTAGTAGTTTCTGCAGATAGAGGAATGGCTGGTGCATTTAATTCAAATATCATTAAAAGGACTGAACAAAAAGTTGTAGAGTTTGGATCTCCAAACTCCTCATTAATTTGCATAGGGAAGAAATCTCATGATTATTTTAAAACAAGAGATTATAATATAGTAGATAGCTATAGAGATTTTTGGAATACACTAGATATAAGTATAGCATTAAAAATCGGTGATGTTATTATTAATAAATATCTTAATAAGGAAATTGATGCGGTAGAGGTTATATATAATGAGTTTGTTAGTGTCGCATCCCAAAAAATAATTTGCAAATCCTTTCTACCGATAACTTATGAAGTAGATAAAAAGGAATCTTGTGATTTACTGTATGAACCCAGCAAGGAAGATGTAGTTAAAACATTAATCCCAAAACATTTAAATGTTCAGTTATGGCAATTTTTATTAGAATCTAATGCATCTGAACAAGCAGCAAGAATGGTTGCTATGGAAAATGCAACAGATAATGCGGGTGAAATGATATCAGATTTAAGTATAGAATATAATAAAGCAAGACAGGCAGCAATAACAACTGAAATAATTGAAATTGTTAGTGGTGCAAATGCTTTAGAAGGATAATAAAGGAGATATATGAGTAAACAAGGAAAAATTTCATCTATTATGGGAGCTGTTGTAGATATAGAATTTAATGATGGCAAATTACCTGAAATATATAATGCCGTTGAAATTGATCGTGGAGACGATGGAACGCTAATAGTAGAAGTTGCACAACATCTTGGCGATTCTATGGTAAGAGCAGTGGCAATGGATTCAACCGATGGATTACAAAGAGGCACTCTAGCTGTAGATACGGGAGCTCCAATATCTGTACCTGTAGGCGATGGTGTTCTAGGAAGAATGTTTGATCTTCTTGGAAATACAATTGATGAGAAAGAAGCTGTTAAGTCAGATGTAAAATTACCTATACATAGATCTGCACCCAAATTTGATGAATTAACTACTAGTTCAGAAATACTTGAGACAGGAATTAAAGTTATTGATTTAATGGAGCCATATACTAAGGGTGGAAAAACAGGGCTATTTGGAGGTGCGGGAGTTGGGAAAACAGTTCTTATTCAAGAATTAATTAGAAATATTGCAACAGAGCATGGTGGATATTCTATTTTTGCGGGAGTTGGAGAACGAACTAGAGAAGGCAATGATCTATATGGAGAAATGATTGAATCAGGAGTTATAGATAAAACAGCAATGGTTTTTGGTCAGATGAATGAGCTGCCAGGAGCTAGATTAAGAGTAGCTCTTAGTGCGCTTACAATGGCAGAGTATTTTAGAGATGAGCAAGGGAAGGATGTTTTATTATTTGTAGATTATATTTTTAGATTTACTCAAGCTCCTGCTAATACCTTTGCTCACTTAGATGCAACTACAGTATTAGATAGTAAAATTTCTGAACTTGGAATTTATCCTGCAATTGACCCCTTACAATCTACATCTAGAATTTTAGATCCTAGAGTAATAGGAGATAGACATTATGGAGTAGCCAGACAAGTTCAACAGATTCTACAAAAATATAAAGACCTACAAGATATTATAAATATTTTAGGTATGGATGAGCTATCTGATGATGATAAGCTAGTTGTTGGAAGAGCAAGAAAACTCCAAAAGTTTATGTCTCAACCATTCTTTGTTGCAGAACAGTTTACAGGTACTGAGGGTAAATATGTTTCTCTTGAAGATACGATATCTAGTTTTGAAGCTATTGTAAGTGGAGAAATGGATGAGTACTCTGAAAATTCATTTGCATATGTTGGATCAATTAATGAGGTTGTAGATAAAGCAAAGAAAAAATGAGTAATAAAATTGAAGTAAATATAATTACACCTACCACTACATTTGAGTATCTAGATGTAGACTATCTAAGAGCGCCATCGACAGAAGGTTTATTTGGTGTTTTACCTGGTCATATTTCATCAATTATTGCGCTTGATGTTGGAGAGGTCAAAATTACTACGAATAACAAATCACTCTATTTTGCAACTAGTGGGGGATTTGCTGATGTTAACAATAATAAAGTAGTTTTAGTATTGGAAACAGCTGAAGAATCAAGTGAAATTGATTTAAAAAGGGCAGAACAATCTTTGGAAAAAGCTCAAAAGCTTCTAGAGGATAAATCCAATGACATGGATAGGGCTTTTAAATCTATTAAACGCGCAAAGAATAGAATTTTAATTTCAAAAAATAAATAAAATTTAATTAAGTAGCTCTATCGCTTTTGGAATTACCTCAATAGTAATAGGAGTTTCTCCAACTATTTCCCCATCTATATTTAATATTTCATCTTTCAGTGGATTTAGGGTAAAGCATTTTCCCTGTTTATAAATTACTTTTTTATTTTTAATATGCTCTCCGGTAAATAGTTTTGGAAACAAATTTAAGAGTTCTAGTTTACTAAAATTATCTTTTATCATTACAATATCCATTTTTCCATCATCTAGATTTGCATTGGGAGCCATCTTCATGCCCTTGCCTACATGTACAGTATTGCATACAGTTATTAACGCATAGTT
This sequence comes from uncultured bacterium, assembly GCA_964532515.1. GTDB lineage: Bacteria > Fidelibacterota > Marinisomatia > SCGC-AAA003-L08 > D37C17 > TMED161. The sequence goes on along the minus strand of CAZHKH010000025.1, from coordinate 12,821 downwards.
TTCACTAAATTTTTGCTCATCAATAATAATTTCAGCTTTTCTTCCTTTATATCGAAAAATTTCGATTATACTGGCTACATTATATCTCATTGGACCAATCCATCTTAATTTTTCTGCAAGCAGACCGATATCATTTCCCATTCCCCAGCCAACTAAATTAATTGAATAAATTATTTTTTTTGATGTTGAAACCTTTAAAACATCTACCTTTTTTATTTTATGTTCTAAAATATTATTTAAGGTAGTTGGGATATCATATTTTCCTAAATCATAAAGTAATGAGTTTCCACTTCCAGTAGGCAGATTACCTATTGGAAGTTTAATGTTATCTGCTCTACACAGCATTCCATTAATAACTTCATGCATAGTGCCATCACCGCCAAGAACAAGGATAGCATCTTTATTCTTTAAATTTATTTCTTCCATAAATTTTTTTGCATGATATGGATGATTTGTAATCTGGGACTCAAAAGTATGGCCTCTTTTGTTTAATTCAGGGGATATTATTGAATTAAATATATTTACTGATTTTTTTATTCCACTATTAGGATTAATGATAATAAAATATTTCATCATTCTACAGTATTTAAAAGAAGCACTAATTTCCCATAATTAATTTTCAATTCAATTTTTATTGGATATTTATTCTGATCATCTGTAAACCATATTCTCATATCGCCATTATTTTTGATTACAGATAAATTTTCATTTGAGATTGGGCTGACAACGATGGTATCAAATTCTCCAAATGATGTCCTTATTGTTTCCTTATTAAGGACCTTCATCACTATTTTTTTTATTTTACCAAGGCTATAAATATCATATTTGTAAGTATCATTTATATTTAATAATTCTTTTCTTAATGAGTATATAATTGAAAGAGGAGAATACGCCTTATCTATTTCAATATGTTTCTTCTTAGTTATAATATTTTTTGTATCAATATCAAAAATGGCCCAATGATTTTTTTTATATGGTCCTTCATTGATTTTATTTATAACCTTTAATAATGATAGATTGCTTGAATCTAAATAAACTGTAATGTCATCTCTAATTTTATAGAAAAAATCCATGAATTTATTAGTTTTTAGTTCACTATTTAACCTTAAAACACTTCTGCTAAACAGAGTATCTTCTTCAAGCTTAAGATAGGCTACACCTGCATCAAGTCCCCTGAACTCTATTTTATAATTTAATTTTTTATTAATTAAATTTTCTGAGAACAATAGATTTAATAATAATAAGGTTAATATTATTTTTATGTAAATTCGCAAAGTATATCCTCAATTATTTTTTTAGAAAAATCAGATTTTGTATTAAAATATTTTTTCAATTTATTTTTATACTCATCTAGTTTCATATTTTCATTAATAAATTTCAATACATTAGATAGCTCATTTGAATTATTTATAGGGATAGCTAATTTATTTTCAACCAACTCAATTGCCTCATTTAGTATTTCATAATTAGGGCCGAAGCAAATAATATTACCATAGATTGCAGGCTCAATAACATTGTGTACACCTTTGCTAAATCCACATCCAATATAAGAAATTGAACTTAAATTATATGCTTCTGCCAAAATCCCAATTTTATCAATAATTAATGCTCCTATTTGATTGTCATCATAATCAATACTACTAAAACGAGAGGATTTTATTTTTAGTTCCACTAATTTTTTTTCTATCTTAAGGATAATCCTTTCATCAGGTTCATGAGGAACGAATATTAATTTTGAGTTATTAAAGGTTTTATAATCATTTTCTAATGATTCAAATATTATTGGGAGATCATTATCATCAATACTTCCAAATAATATATTTTTTGAATCTTTAAAAATAGGAGGTAAAGATTTATCTTTTTTAAATCTATAATTAATTTGATCAAATCTTGTATCTCCAATAATTTTAATCTTATCGGTCTCTATTATTTTTTCTAGTTTATGAGCCATTGATTTTGATACTGTATATATATATTCAAAATTTTTAAAAAGATATTTATATAACGTAATTGCAACAGGAAATATTCTTTTTGAAAATTTTGGAAGATTTGCATTTATTAGGAATAAATTTTTACAATAAAATTTAGAGATTATTATATGATGTGGCCATATGTCATGTCTAGTTATTATATATTTATACGGTTTTACTATTTTAAAAAAATTATTTACAGACCAAGGGAAATCAAAGGATTGGTAGCAATATGCATCAATTTCATTTTTAGGGATATGATTAAATGCTGATGGAGAGGATATTGTTAAAAATATAAAATATTGTTTTCTATCTATAATTCGAAAAATTGGTTTAATTTGCTCTAGCTCTCCATTAGAGGCAGCATGAAATAATAGTACTTTTTTATTTGTTTTCTTTCTTTCTTTTATAGCTTTTTTAAATAGAAAATTATAATTATTCCATCTTATTTTAATTTTTTCATTAAATAATGTAGTCACTTTGGTGAGGACCCAGAGTTTGGGTGACAACAAAAAATATATTAAGTATAGAATCATTTTCTGTGTTTAATAATTAAATCAGAAAATTCTCGGAAAGCACCGTCTCCACCCTTTCTTTTGGTAATATAGTTTGGGTTAAAAATATTAAGTATCGGGCTAGTACATGGCATAGCACTTATACCAACATATTTTAGAACCTCTAGATCATTAAGATCATCACCTATATAGGCAGTTTCATCTGGAGTTATATTCAACCTGTTACATAGGTACTGCATTCTAAATAGTTTTTCTTTTTCATCTATATATACATACTTAATCCCAAGTTTTTTAGCTCTTGCTTTGACAATTTTTGAATTTTCACTTGTTAAAATAGCAACTTCAATTTTCTCTTTTTTTAATAAAGGAATGGCCATTCCATCATATGTTGAAAATGATTTCATGTATTCTCCACTATCAGTATAATACATTTTTGCATCTGTCCATACTCCATCTATATCTGTTGCTATTAATTTAATATTTTTAGATTTTTTTATAAAAATTTGATTACTCATTTTCACCTTTTTTATTAATATAGTTTGCAGTTGCCTTTAAAATTTCTAAATCTAGATAAGTATCTATTTGATGACTAAATTCATCAGAAAAAATTTCATAGCCAATTTTCCCACCCAATCTATTCTTCTCTTTTATAAATAACTTTTGAGTATATATATATACAGAATATATACGTACATACTGTATAACGTATATGTACGTACCGTACCATATACGTATATACGTACGTATATCAGTACACTGTACGTACTGCGCTAACCTTGCTGGCCAATAACTCTTTCATTTTTATTTCATTGAACTTATTAAGC
>CAZHKH010000025.1:0-9502 GCA_964532515.1 uncultured bacterium | reverse complement strand
GCCAATTTCCCCACCCAATCTATTTTTCTCTTTTATAAATAATTTTTGAGTAAATATGTATACAGAACCATTCTCATCATATATATAATCATCTGCTTTAAATTCTTGTCTCATTGGTCTATTCTTATAATCATACTGAGGGATAAGCTGTTTTGAATCTAATCTCCAATTAATTGGGTGGATTGGACTTATTGATATCATGGAGTCATACTCTTGATCTATGAAATTATTTAGCATTTTATCCAATACACCTTTTGGCCTAATAGGGCTTGTTGGCTGTAGCAATATAATGATTGCATCTGCTCCTATTTTTTTTGTTGATATGGCGTGCTCAATTGCAAGCTCAGTAGATGATTGATCCCCTGATATATTAGCTGGCCTTTGTATTACCTGCGCATCAAACTCTTTAGCAATCTTTTCAATTTCAGTAGAGTCGGTACTTACAATAATATTATCAATAAAGTGAGATTCTTGAGCGCAAAGGATACTGTGCGCGATTAGAGGGTGCCCATTAAAGTCTATTATATTTTTCTTAGGGATACCTTTACTCCCTCCTCTTGCGGGGATAATAGTGTATACACTTTTACCATTAATCATTAGTCTTAACCAGTCTTTTTATTTTATTTTTATCAATTAAATCATTTATAAAATCATATTCTTTTTGATTATCATGCTTATGACCTTTATTTAAAATATTTTCATTTACAAAATTCATTAATTTTGAATCATAGTAATGAGATTTTGAATTTATGAAAAAATCAAATCCATGTATATAAATATCTTCATAATTTTTTAGTGCCCACATTACTGCGTACAATCCAGTAGTAAGTCGAGAATGCCCCACTGTATTTTCATGGTCTAATATTTCATTTTCAGATATTAATAAAATTTTTTTATTACCTACATTAATTCTTTTTGATACATATGTCATTATATTATTTTTATGTTTTAAAAATATACTTGATGGGATAGCAACCACTATTTTTTTTGGTATTTTATAAGGAGAAACTAATTTGCTGTTAGCACCATTAAACCAAATATCAGTCTTTGAACCTAAAAATTGTTCATAACCATTAATCTTATAGTTATTAATTCTTAATACAGTATCAAAATTATCAATTTGATTCTGAAAATTATTATTAAGGATTGATTGGCCATTTCCTATGATTAATATTGATTTATTAATCATTATTAATTAATTCCTTAAATGCGTTTGTTAGTCTTGCTGTATTATTTCCATCAAATCTAACAAAATCTTTTACTTTATTGTAATTAATAGTTGGAAGCTCATTTTTAAATAAATGGCTAAAACTTATAGTAGCATTTAAGTTTATAAAATCATTGCTTCCGTATTTATTCGTTTTACCACAGAAATCATTAATGAAATAAGTAGGAATCTTCACCAGCAAGGATTCTAGTCCTGCGGTAGAGCTAATTGTTAATGCCAATGAACATGTTTCAAATAGAGCGTATATATCATCATTGGATATCAGGATATTAGGAGGTTTATTCTTATAATTATTAATTATATCCTGTAAAAGATATTTAGGTCGATGAGCATGCCCAACTTTTTTACTAAATCTTGGTTTTATTATAATCTTTGATTCTGGTTTCAAATGTGCAAGATGCATCAATTGATTTACTAGCTCTACTCTTTCTTTTTTACTTTCAGGGAAAGTGGGTTGTTCAAAAAATATAATATTATTTTCATCTGAGTTGTTAAAATTACTTTTAAGTTTATAAAGCTCATCAAAACGGGGGAGTCCTGTGGCAACTATTTTTGTTTTATCCTTATCTATTATTTTTTCAATCATGTCCTTTGCATTATTTCCAGGAACCCATATTAAATCAGATTCGGATCTTCTAATTAATCCCTTTTTAAATGAGTCAAAATTATTGTTGAGCAAGGCCCCTACATATCCTGATGCAATTTTTGATTTTATTAATTTTTTATTTAATTGATTTTTAATAGATATTATTAATCGTGTGTTTGATGTTCCCGAAACGATTAAATCGTATTTATGATCACAAATCATACGAATAGTATCTGATTGGTAGAGCTTCAGAAATGAATTTATTTTTGTTTTTATTGGGTTGAAAAGATTTAATATTTCATCAGTAATCCATTTTTTCTTAAATCGCTTCTTTAAAAGCACAACATCACACTGGCAATCATCTTCAATTAGATTTTTTATAACTGGTGTAAGTGTTTTTATAAAGCTATCAAACTGAATAATAAATAGAACACGTTTCATTTTATAGGTTTAGTATACTTTTAGCAGTGTGGATATCAGTTGAATTTGTAATTTTAATATTTTTAGGGGAACCCTTAACTATTTTGCATTTAATTTCATTTAATTTAAGTAAAGATATATCATCAGTAGCCTTTTCCATTGAATTTTCATGTGCCTTCATAATTGTATTATATTCAAACCCTTGAGGTGTTTGATTCAAAAATAATTTGTCTCTATCTTGTACTTCTAGAACGTAGTCATCAGAAACTTTAATAATAGTATCTGTTACAGATATAGAGGTTGCAACGGCTTTGTATACATCCAAGGCATCAATACATGATAGGATAATGCGCTGTGATACAAATGGCCTAGCCGCATCATGAATAAGTATTTTTTGACTCCCTTCAGGACAAGAAAGGAGCCCATTATAAGAAGATTCTGTTCTTGATGCGCCGCCCTCAACAACTATATCATTTGGATATTTTTTTGAGACTTCATTGATAAATTGTTTTGAAACAACTATAATAATTTTATCAATTAATTTTGACTCTTTAAATGCATCAATTGAATAGTCAATAATTCTCTTATTTCCAATTTCAATAAATTGTTTTGGAATTTCTGATTTAAAACGAGTTCCACTGCCTGCAGCGAGTATGATCGCGATATTCATCCTTTAGGCATCACTTTTAAATTGAAGTTCATATAGTGATTTATAAATTTTAGATTTATCTAACAAATCTTTATGAGTGCCAGTTTCTATGATTTTTTTATCATCCATAACAATAATATTATCGGCATTTATTATTGTTGATAATCTATGTGCAATTATAATAACAGTTTTATCTAAAATTAAATTATCAATTGCAGTGTGAACTTTTTTTTCTGATTCTGTATCCAATGAAGCGGTTGCCTCATCGAGTATTAATATTGGAGAATTTTTTAGTATTGCCCTTGCAATTGATACTCTCTGTCTTTGGCCACCGGACAATTTTATTCCCCTTTCACCAATTGATGTATCGTAGAGTTGTGGAAGATTATTAATGAAATCATCAGCGTTAGCTTTTTTAGCAGCAATTTTAATTTCATCTAGACTGGCTTTGAGGTTACCAAATGCTATATTGTTTTTTATACTATCATTAAATAAAAATGAATCTTGAGGAACAATGGCTATCATTGATCGAAGTGATTCTAAACTAATATCCTTACAATTAATATCATCAATTAATATTTTTCCATCATTAATTTCATAGAATCGAGGGAGTAAATTAACCAGCGTTGATTTTCCAGATCCACTTTTCCCAACAATTGCAGTAGTTGTCCCTTTGTTTATTTTCAATGAAACCTCAGAGATAACTTGATTATCTTTTAAATAATTAAAAGAAACATTTTGATATACTATTTCTGATTCAAAATTATTTTTTTCTAATTTATTTTCATTATCCTGAGGGCTAGAATCCATTATTTTAAATACTCGCTCTGCCGATGCAACAGAAGTTTGTATTGACAGGTTGACACTAGCCAAGCTCTTAGCTGGTTGCATTATTGCAAATAAATAGATAATAAATTTGATAAAGTCATCACCACTCATAGATGAATTATTGAATACTTCATTCCCTCCAATCCACAATAGGGTAATTGCAATAGAAACACCAATCATATCATTAAGTGGAGTAGTTATAAATAAAAGTTTATCTCTCCTAAACATTAGCTTGAAATACTTTTTACATTCATTAATAAATTTATTTATTTGATGCTGTTCCCTTACAAACGATTTTATAATCTGTGATCCCATGATACTTTCATTAATTATATTGGTTATTCCTGCAATTTTCTTGCTTGTCCTTTTTGTTTTTCTTCGAATACTTCTTCCAACAATTATAACGACAAAACCAACAGCTGGAATAATAATAAGTGCAATAAGAGTCATTTTCACATTAATTAAAAATAGCATCGTAATCATAAATAATATATTAAGAGGATGCTTTGAAAGTTTTCTCGCAGCATCTGTAACAGCCATTCTCATTCGAGCTCCATCAGCGAGCACAATGGAGGATATTTCTCCTGTTTTATTGTTATTATAAAATGATAGGGGTAAAAATTGAAGATGCCTAAAAATTTTATTTCTAATATCCATAATCATTTTATTATTAATCAATGCCATTGTAACCTCAGATATATACAAAAATATATTTTTTAATAAGTAGGTTAAAAATAGCATCACACATAACATTTTTAATTTATGGAAATCATCTCCATCCCCAATTAATTGCAAAGTAAGTTTTTCAAGATATCCAATAACTGAATTGTTTGATGTATTGGAGAATTCTACGGGGTTAAGGATGTTTGATATCAATGAACTAACCATCCACAAAGAGGCTGTATTCATTATTACATATAAAAATGAAAAAAATAAGGATAACGTTAACCACCATTTATATGGCGTTACAAACTCAATTATTTTTGAATAATATTTCATTTTAAATATTTGCCTTCACCTACTCTTATTACTTTTTCAGGAGTATTACTAAAATCTATAATAGTAGAGCCATTAGAAATAAGGTTTTTTTTATTATAAAATATTGGAATTTCTGGGAAGCTAGAACTTATTTCATCAACATTTGTAATGGAAGGCATTCCATGCCTATTGACACTTGTAGTCACAATTGGTTTTCCTAGTTTAGCGATTAAATGATTGCAGAATTTCATATCTATGACACGTATACCAATAAGATCTGATTCTCCTTGAACTAGAGAAGATATATTGCCATTATTTTTTGATTTAAGTAAAAATGTATACGCTCCAGGCAACAATGCTTTTATTTTAGTTTTTATTGTATTATCTACATATCCATACTCTTTAATCTCCTTGGTACTTGATAATAATATAGATAGCGGTTGTACTCTATTCTTTAATTTATTAAGACTATTAATCGCATTTTTATTAGAGGCATCAACACCTAGACTGTACAGGGTGTCAGTTGGATATACAATCACTCCCCCAGCATTAAGAGTATAAAATGCTTTTTCCACATTATGAGATTCAGCTTTGAAAATTAAATTTTTATTCATGATTTATATATCATCTTATTCCATTTTTTATGGAACCAAAAGTATTGCTCTGGATGCTGTTTTATTTTCATGCTAAGTTCATCAGCATATGAAGATACTATCTCTTTAATGATATCATCCTCTGTTTTATTTAAAGGATTTACTTTAATTTCTTTTGTATATACATAATACTTATAATCGCTTCTAAGTACGCAAAATACGATAAATAAATCACATTGTGTTTTACAATAAAATTTTCCAGCCCCTTTAGGGAACGAGGATAATTCCCCAAAAAAATCAATTTTCAATCCCTTCCTCCTTGCATTTTGATCGCTAGCAAGGCCCACCATCCTCCCTTCGTTAATGGCTTTGTATAAACTTTTAAGGGCTCCATCTTTATAAATTAAATTTATATTTTGAAAAGCACGCAATTTTATGTAAAAATCATCTGCAGCCTTATTTTTTTGCCTCATTATTACTGTATCCATTTTTATATTATTCAATCCCATGGCAGGTAGGACCATTTCCCAATTTCCGATATGTGCAGATAGTATGCATCCGCCATCGGATGTTTCTATATTTTTTTTTGCTTCTTTTGAAAAAACAAAATAATCCTCAATATTATATTTATTTATTGACTGTTGACACAAAAAGTCCACTAAAACCATTCCATAGTGTCGATAGCAATTAAATAATATCCACTCCCTATCAAGTTCACTTTTATTTTTAAAGGCGATATCAATATTTTTCCTAGCAACTTTTTTTCGAAATGGAATAAAATAGAGTATAATTCCGATTTGCCTTCCAATTAAGAGACTGACTTTCCTTGGGAATAAAGAAAGGCTAGCAGCTAGACCATTTAATATAAAATGGGTTATATAGTCTGAAAACTTATTCATAATAAAAATCTAATCTAGATTATCTAAATATACTTTTAATTTCATTAATTCTGCTTGTAAATTCGCACATGCAAGATAGATATTCAAAAATCCCAAATCACCTTAGACCATATATTGTTTCTCAGGATTATGATGATTATACGGCTATAGATCATGCGTGCTGGAGATTTATCATGAGAATTTCTAAGCAATTTTTTAAGGATCATGCACATCATGCGTATCTTGATGGGCTCAAGGATACAGGCATTACCATTGACTCTATCCCTCAAATTTCAGATATGGATGATAAACTTCAGGAGATTGGATGGAGGGCGGTTCCAGTCAGAGGATTTCTTCCACCCACAATTTTCATGCAATTTCAGGCTCATTCTATCTTACCCATTGCATCTGATATGAGGACAGCTAACCATATGACCTATACTCCGGCACCTGATATTGTGCATGAGGCCGCGGGACACTCCCCAATTATTGTGGATGAAGATTATTCTATTTTTTTAAAGCAGTATGGATCCTGCGCGACTAATGCTCTTTACTCTAAAGAGGATCATAATATTTATTTGGCAATACGAAGGTTATCAGACATTAAAGAGGACCCGACGGCAGCATCTAAGGATATAAAAGAGGCTGAAGAGAATCTTCAGTCATGCATTGATAACACAACATTCATAAGTGAGGCATCATATCTAGCTAGGCTGAACTGGTGGACTGTTGAATATGGGTTGGTTGGGAGGAGAGAAGAACCCAAGATATATGGAGCGGGTCTACTATCATCAGTAGCCGAGAGCTATAATGCGATTCATGGGAATGTAAAAAAAATCCCCTTATCTTTGGATTGTATCAACTACTCATACGATATTACAGAGCAGCAGCCACAGCTGTTTGTAGCTAAAGATTTTAATCATCTAAGCAAGGTTTTAAATGAATTTATCACTAAGATGGCCTTTGTTACAGGTGGCATCAAATCCATTCAACAGTCAATCAAATGTCAGAGCGTATGCACCTTCACATTAGATAGTGGACTTCAGATTTCTGGAATTCCATCAGAGGTGATTGGGAGTGAGAAGGAGCATTACTATATTTTTGGAGGGCCAGTACAACTATCATACAATGGTAAGGAGCTTGATGGTCATGGAGCCCAGTATCACCGCAATGGATTTAGCTCCCCGCTTTGTAGCGATGAGATTATTAATCAGATACAGAGCATGGATGTCAATGAGAAGGTTAGCCTAAATTTTAGCGAAGGCATTAAACTTACAGGGATACTCTCTAAAAGATTAATTTTAGAGGATAAACTTTTGGTAGCCTCGTTTATAGATTGCACCATTAAAAATAATGATCGACTTTTATTTGATTCGTCCTGGGGAACATTTGACCTAGCATGCGGAAATTTTGTTGCATCTGTCAGCGGCGGCCCTGCAGATATGCAACGATACATAGAGCACATGCAGATGGAACTTCCGAACCAAATCAAACCTAATTATCTTCTTCACCATTCAAAAAAAGAGAAAAATTTAATTGATTTATATCATGAGGTCCACATTATTAAGGGGCAATCTACCTTCAATGAAGATGCAATCAAAACTATTATAGCAAAGATAGATTTACTATTTCCTGAGGAGTGGCTCCTTCGATTTGAAATTTTAGAGATTCTTAGCGCCCATGGACAATCAAATCTCTATATGGAAATAGAGTCAAAAATTCTATCTATTGCAAGTAGGAATCAAGATTTACTTACTTCAGTAGAAAGAAGAATTTCTCAATTATCAAAATCCAATTAATTTTATATGCGACAATTTTAATCGTATATAATGCTTGTTTATAATTTATAACTGAATATAAATTATAAAAAATTGGAGTTCCAATGCTAAAACTTACAAAAAAGGTAGAATATGCATTAATATCATTAGTGCACATTAGTAAGCAGGAGGATAATGTAAATTCATCTGCAAAACAAATTGCTGATAAATATTTTATACCTGGAGAGATATTAGCAAAGATATTACAACAATTAGCTTCCCTTGATATGATTAAGTCCATTAAAGGGCCTAAAGGAGGCTACCAACTATCTTGCGATATTAATAATATAAATATTCTTGATTTTATACAAATGATAGAGGGGCCTATTGGTATTGTTGACTGCACTATTTCTAATGATTGTAATCAACTTGAGTCTTGTACTATTAAGGACCCACTTGTAAGGATTAATAATAAAATTATAGAAACATTAAAAAATATAACTTTAGATCAGTTAAGTAGAGGAAGTAGATAATATGGAAAATAAAAAAGTAACAGAAGATGAAAATATTCAAATAACAAAAAAGGCAGCTACCCGCATTAAAGCTATTTTAGAAGCCGAAAAAAAAGATGGATATGCTCTACGATTGTCTGTTGTCGGTGGAGGATGCTCTGGGATGAATTATAATATTGCTTTTGATAATAAAAAAGGTGAGTTTGATAAAGTATACAAATCATTGGGAGTTCAAATATATTGTGACCTTCAGAGTTGGCTTTATTTAAAGGGAACTACTATAGATTTTTCGGATGATATTTTATCAGGTGGGTTTAGAATAGAAAATCCAAATGCATCTAGAACTTGTGGGTGCGGGACAAGCTTTTCAGTATAAAAAAATAAACAACACAATTATATGATTTAATAATAAATATTTATGGCAAACGACACAATACATAAGCGCCTAGACAAGAAGTATGAATTTGGGTTTACAACAGATATTGAGCAGGAGACACTTCCTCCTGGATTAAACGAAGATGTTATTAAAATTATATCTTCAAAAAAGAATGAGCCTACATGGCTTCTAGAATGGCGATTAAATGCATATCAAAAATGGAAAAAGATGGACGAGCCTACATGGCCAAAGGTTACTTACCCCCCAATTGATTATCAAGATATCAGTTATTTTTCAGCGCCAAAAAAGAAAGAATTAAAAAGCCTTGATGAAGTAGACCCTGAGATACTACGTACTTATGAGAAACTAGGCATCCCTCTAGAAGAGCAAAAAATGTTAGCAGGTGTTGCAGTTGATGCAGTATTTGATAGTGTTTCAATTGCAACAACCTTTAAAGAAGATCTTGCAAAGGCAGGAGTTATATTTTGTTCATTTTCTGAAGCTGTTAAAACACATCCAGATTTAGTAAAAAAATATTTAGGTTCAGTTGTACCTCACACAGATAATTTTTTTGCAGCTTTAAATGCTGCGGTATTTAGTGATGGTTCTTTTGTCTATATACCTAAGGACACAAAATGTCCAATGGAGCTTTCAACATACTTTAGAATTAATGCACTAAATACCGGACAATTTGAAC
>CAZHKH010000024.1:907-16674 GCA_964532515.1 uncultured bacterium | reverse complement strand
TTGTTTTTTTAGAGGGGATGATATCAAATTTATTATATTCTGACAAGCTTTCTCTACCGTATACAAATATGCAGGTGGGTGCTATTAAGACTCAGAATTTAATTACAAAGGTGGTCGACTTAATTAATGTGGATTTAAAGAAATTTAATATTACAAATTCTATCCCTGCCACACTTGTTGATATGGATGAAACAAAAATGATTATTGCTCTTAGAAACCTAGTTGATAATGCATTGAAATATGGAGATAAAAACAAACCAATAGATCTTAAAGTGTTTAAAAAGGAACATCGGTGTTGTTTTGAAGTTGTTAATTATGGAAATAAAATTGAAGAGTCTGAAACAGAGAATGTTTTTCTCCCCTTTTTTAGGTCAAAAAACAATAAAAACTCTGTATCTGGGTTTGGCTTGGGTTTAACCATATGTAAAAAAATTATAGAGGCCCACTCTGGACAGCTGTCGATGCAATCTTCTAATAGGTGTACCATTTTTTCAATTGAAATTCCAATCAAAAAATAGTAGGTTTCAATTATGATGTCAAAAAATAGTATAAATCGTGTGATTTTAGTGGGTCATGTAGGTCAAGACCCTGAGCTTAAATTTACAACTAGTGGTTATTCAATTGTGACTTTTTCTCTTGCAACAAACGAGGTTTGGATAGATGCTGAAAAAAATAAAAAAGAGCACACCGAGTGGCATAACTTGGTTGCCTGGAATAAGCTTGCAGATTTTGCGAAAAAATATGTTGTAAAGGGTCAGCTGTTATACGTGGAGGGAAGAATACACACGCAGTCTTGGGTGGATAAAAATAATGTTCGTCAAAATAAAAAGGAAATTATTTGCGACACCATCACCCCCCTTGAGTGGAAAAACAAAGAGGGATAGTTTCCATTTGTAACAATTTGTTATTATCCTTGACTATAATATGTTTTATAAATTATATTGAGATAGAGGTAATTAAAATGAAAAAAACTATATATATATTACTCAGTACATTTATTCTTTGGTCTTTAGCTTTTGCTGCGAACACCATGAACACCAATACAACTATAAATTGGTATGGGCAGGGCTCTCTTCTTCATAATCAAGAGTTTAGTGATAATCAGCTTGATAATGATGATGATGAGCTACAGAGAAAAAGAAGGCATCGAAGAAGAAGAAAAATTAGACCTCCTCAAAAAGGTTGGTAAAAATAAAGGCACTCAAATATGGGTGCCTTTTTTATTTCCATTTATACCCTTAATCTCTTTAATATATTGTTATGAAAAAAAATAATTCTAATCAACCAACATATGGAGATTTAGAGATTGTTGAAAATCAATATTCTGATAGAGATTATACAATAAACATATCTATTCCTGAATTTAATTGTGTCTGTCCAAAAACGGGGTTGCCTGATTTTGGTAAGATTATAATAAACTATGTACCTCAAAAGCATATTGTAGAGTTAAAATCATTAAAATTATATATTGTTAAATTTAGAAATATTGGGATTTTTCATGAGCATGTGACAAATCAAATTATGGATGATTTTGCTAGAGCTTGTAGCCCTAAAACTATTGAGGTGATTGGGGATTTTCATCCAAGGGGTGGAATTAAAACAATAATTAATTCAAAAAAATAGATTTATAAATGATTTTTTATTTATAATAATTAAATATTATATTCTACTCCTTTGATAGGTGAGGTAAAAAAATGAAAGTAACAATTAAACTTAGTAATAGAAAACGTAAGAATAAACATGGTTTTAGATCGCGAATGGGAACCAAAGCAGGACGTGCGGTTCTTGCGCGTCGAAGAAGTAAGGGCAGAAAAACTTTGTCTGCTTAATGAATTCGTCTATTAATCATAAAGTATTTGACCACATCACCCGTTCACCAAAAAAATTTTCGAAAAATAATATTTCTTTTATGTCAAGAGGGCGTGATGAGTTTTCCCTTGGGTTAGTAATACCCAAATCCTTAGGACCTGCGGTGATACGAAATCGATTTAAAAGAAGGTGTCGCTTTAGTTTATTAAAACTGAAACAACAAAATTTATTGCCATTGTGTGGGGTGGTTATTAAACCAAAAACTATTAATATAAATTATAATGACATCAATGAATCAATTAGATTGTGGGTTGATGCGTTTGATGATATAGGGGATTAAATGTCTACACAAAGAAATATTTTAGCGGCATTATTAATTTTTGGGATTTTTATGTTAATTCCACAATATATGGAAATGGTTGGGTTGGGTCAGCCTGCTGAGCCTACTGTGAATTCCTCTCAAGAAAACAGAGTCGAAGATAATAAAAATGAAGAGCGTGTGTTAGACACAACAACCAAAAGTGCCAACATCTCCAATATCCCTGAAGAAACAATTGTTGTAGAAACCGACTATTATCGTGCCACAATATCTAATGGCGGGGGTGGTTCTGTTGTGGGCTATGAGTTGGTTAAATCTGATGATGGCGGGTATCGTTATGTTGGATCTTATGATTCTAATGGTGAATACGATAAAAATAGAAATGTTGTCTTGATTCATTCCTTAAATAATATACAAAAATCCTGTTCTCCTTGTCTTGCTGGAAATAAATCTGGAGGGGTTGAGCTGTTCAATCAACCCTTTGAGTTAATTCCTTCTTCTGATGTTGTTGGGGGAATCCTGCGTGTAGGGCCGGGAGAAAAGAAAAATCTTATATATAAATATGGGGAAATTGAAAAAGTATTAACTGTTGACGGCGACTCATTTGAAATGATACATGAATATTTATATGATGTGGGTGACGTTGATGAAATAGAACTTGTTTGGGATACCGGACTATTTCCCACCGAGCCGAGCGTTCACTCATCTTTACCTTATTCCTCTGATGAGTTGTCTTATTCGAGTATTTATGCATACCAGGGCGGTGATCTTGGGTCTATTACCCAAAGCACTCAAGCAGGCATTGGGGAAACACTGTTAGATGAAAAAACTGATTGGGTTTCGATACGGACTAAATTTTTTACTGCGACAATAATTCCAAATAAAAAATCAGATTATGTAAAGCTCTCATCGCGCAACCTCCTTTTTAGGGGTGACGAGGATGTTCTTCCGGTGTATTCGGCGGCTATGGGTGGCTATGCATCAAGGGGTCAGCTGAGCGTCAAAACATATTTGGGGCCACTTGATGTTGAATATATTGATGGTTTAACGGAGGACGGTGCCGTTGCTTCGGTTATGAATTTTGGATGGTCTATCATAAAGCCATTTAGTCGATTAGTTTTGTGGGTTGTAAAATCATTGCATAATGTTTTGGGCTTAAATTATGGAGTGGTCTTGATTGTAATTGCTGTCTTAATGAGGTTTATTACTGGGCCACTAACTAAAAAAAGTTATGAGTCGTCAGCTAAAATGAAGACAGTTGCCCCTCTTCAAAAAAAAATACAGGAAAAATATAAAAGCGACCCACAGCGCCTACAGCAAGAAATGGGGAAGCTCTGGAAGGAGCATGGTGTCAACCCTATTTCTGGGTGTCTTCCAATGTTGGTTCAGTGGCCTATTTTAATGGCCTTTTTTATTGTCTTTAGGTCAACCATTGAGTTTCGGGGGGCCCCTTTTGTTGGGTGGATTACCGATCTATCTCAGCCAGACTATCTTTTTGCTTTGCCGTTTGAGGTTCCTTTGTATGGGGGGTCTGTTGCAATCCTTCCTATACTAATGGGTATTAGTATGTTTCTAACTATGCGAATTACTATGCAAGCAACAGATGGTTCTCAAAAAACATTTATGTATTTTATGAATGTGTTTTTTATTTTAATTTTTAATAGCTTTCCTTCTGGCTTAACTCTTTACTATACTATTTTTAACTTTTTGTCATATCAGCAACAACTCTCCATTAAAAACAATAAATAGGCCTTAGTTATATGCACTATCTTCATACAGAGGATGTAATTGTTGCCCAGTGTACTTCAGAGGGTGTTTCGGCTATTAATGTAATTAGAATATCAGGAAAAAATTTGGTGGGGTTATATAAAAAAATTACAAAAAGCAAGAGGTCGCCCTCCCCTAATACCATATTTAAAAAAAATATATATATTAATAATGAGCTACTAGATCAATCCTTGGTTTCATATTTTGCATCACCAAACTCTTTTACCGGTGAGGATGTTATAGAAATTAATTGTCATGGCGGTGGATTTGTTGCTTATAATATTATTTCAAGCCTGTGTGGTGCTAAATTGGCACGATTTGCGCTTCCTGGAGAGTTTACCTTTAGAAGTTATTATAATGGTAAAATAGACCTTATACAAGCGGAGTCGATTAATGATTTAGTAAACAGCGAAACCAATGTATTTGCAAACAAGTCAATAGAAAATATAAGCGGTCGACTATCTGAAGTAATACAAAAAATCAAATTAGATGCTTTGTCTATCGTATCAAATTTGGAATATGAATTAGATTTAGATGAAAATGAAATTACACATATAGAAAATAGAGCTTTATATAAAAGGGTAAATCATATAGTAAATAAAATTATAAAAATTAATTCTAGCACTCTCTTTTCTAATATAATACAGCGTGGGATAAGAGTTGTTCTCCTTGGGCGGCCAAACGTGGGAAAATCTAGTTTGTTTAATCATTTATTGGGGCACGCCCGCTCAATTGTCTCTTGTGTGGCTGGAACCACCAGAGATACCGTAGAGTCTGTGTTGGAAATTGGGGGGTATCGTGTTAAAATAATTGACACCGCTGGATATTGGGAGTCAGAAGATACCCTTGAAAGAATGGGAATAGAAAAAACAAGGGAAGAGGTTTTAGATGCAGACCTTATTTTGTTTTTGGGGGAAAAAAAATCAGATTTAAAGCTTATTAATAGCTTTGAAGTTGATAAAAAAACAATAAAAATATTATCTAAATCAGATATTAATAAGTCCCCTGGATATGATTTTAGTATCTGTTCATTAAATGGGGATGGAATTGATTCTTTATTAACGTGTTTATCAACAAAAATTCATGAAATATCAAACACAAAAAATGTGGCAGCAGAATACTATATAAATAAAAGACAGCAGGCAGTTATAGATGAGCTAATTGTGTGTGGAAACAATATTTTAACCCATATTAAAAACAAAACCTCACACGATATCCTTGCAAACCTATTACATGATTTTATTGGTATACTAAATGAGATTATAAGTCCTATAGATCGTGATGATATTATTAATAATATTTTTTCAAATTTTTGTGTGGGTAAATAATGTCTGAAAAAACAAATAAAATTGCTGTTGTCGGCGGGGGGCACGCCGGGGTTGAGGCCGCACTGGCTATTTCTCGAATGGGAAAAAGGTGTTGTTTGCTTACAATGGACTCAGAATCAATTGGCAGAATGTCTTGCAACCCTGCTATTGGCGGCCTTGCGAAGGGTCACCTTGTTAGAGAAATTGATGCTTTGGGTGGAATTATGGGTGAAGCCGCAGATAAAACAGCTATTCAATTTAAAACGTTAAATAAGTCAAAGGGAAGAGCTGTTTGGTCTCCTCGCGCCCAAGTAGATAAAATAAAGTATTCACGCTTTATTAAAGATCGCGTGTTGCGCGATAAAAATATTACAATTATTAATGATGAGGTTGTTGATATCGTTGTTGATAACTCCCGCGTTGTTGCCTGTCGTTTGCGCTCTGGTCGTTCTTTAAAGGTTGGGGCTCTTATTATAACAACCGGAACCTTTTTGAGGGGTAAAATACATGTTGGTGATACGTCTTATTCTGCGGGACGATTTGCAGAGCCCCCCTCGGCGGGAATAACAGAATCTCTCATTTCCCTTGGTTTTAAAACCCATCGTTTAAAAACAGGAACGCCACCACGATTGTTGGAAAAATCTATTGATTGGAACTCTCTAGATTTGTCTGCTGGCGATGAAAATATTAACTATTTTTCAATTAAAACTAATCCTGGTTATAATATTAAAAATATTCCCTGTTATTTGGCCCACACAAACACCAAAACCCATGAAATCTTAAAGTCAAACCTAATGCGATCGCCAATGTATTCGGGGAAAATTAATGCAACCGGCCCACGATACTGCCCCAGTGTTGAAGATAAGGTGGTTCGCTTTTCTGATAGGCCCTCTCATCAACTTTTTTTGGAGCCTGAGTGGGAGGGATCAAAACAAATATATGTCAATGGTTTTTCTACAAGCATGCCCGAGGAGGTTCAGCTTGCAGCCCTTCAAACCATCAGGGGTCTTGAGTCTTGTGAACTAATTAGACCAGGATATGCTATTGAATATGATTATTTCCCAACATATCAACTAAAATCAACCCTTGAGTCTAAAGCTATTGCTGGTCTGTTTTTGGCTGGTCAAATTAATGGGACCTCAGGCTATGAAGAGGCGGCATCCCAGGGTTTAATGGCAGGTATAAATTCTGTTTTATCAATATTTTACAATAAATCACTAACCCTTGGAAGGGACCAGGGTTATATCGGGGTTTTAATCGATGATCTAATCACCAAAAACATTAACGAACCATATAGAATGTTCACCTCAAGAGCTGAGCATCGACTACACTTAAGACAAGACAATGCAGATCTTCGACTCTCTAATATTGCTCTCGAGCTTAACCTTTTAACGGATGAGCACAAAACTATATATAATAATTTTTTATTAGATTATTCGAGGGCCAAAAAGGAGCTAAGGGCTTTAAAAATTAAAACAGAAAAGAAAACAGAGTCCGCCTGGAGTTATTTAAAAAGAACAGACAGCAGTATTTTTGATATAAAAATAAGCGCGGACGTGGGGAGACTGGTGCTGTTTACCCTTGAAAGTGAAACAAAATATGAGGGTTATATAGATATACAGTCAAAAAAAATTAAAAACATAAAGAAGCTTGAAAACTTAAAAATACCTTTATCTTTTGATTTAAATAAAATACCCAACCTTAGTTCTGAGGCCACTGAAAAGCTTAACCTAATAAGGCCAGAGTCTCTAGGGCAAGCAATGCGCATTGATGGGGTGCGGCAGTCTGATGTTTCAGTTCTTTCTTTTTATTTATATAAAAAACAATGAATGTTTCACGTGAAACATTTAGTGATGTTTATGGGTCTTTTTTAAAAAAAGGCTTATCAACATCTGCTTCTTTGTCTGATTTGGATTTGCTTCCCCTTGTTTTGCCTTTTTATAAAAATTCTTATTTATTGGTTGATGGGTCAGACTTTGAATCTGTTTTTTCCTTATTATACAAGCAGTCTCTTCCAGGTTTTTCTGTCTTAACAAACAGGGGTTTTTCCTCTCCTCTTGGTTTTGAGGGTCCTCTTGATCGTTTTAAAAACCTTCTTGCTTCTGATTTTAATGGTGGTTCGAGGCTTGTTTTAATTGATCGCCAAACACATGGTGATGGTTTTGTTTCTGTTTTTAGGGAGTCGGAATCTTTTGTTGTGGATTCAAAAACTACGCGGGCCACATTGGTTGGTGCGCTTGAGCGGGCTGGATATGTTCGCTCTTCGGCTGTTTTGGGGTCTGGGGATTGTTCTTTTAGGGGTTCTGTGGTTGATTTTTTTCCTAAAGAGCTTCCTTTTCCCGTGCGGGTTGATTTTTCTTTTGACTCTACTGAGCTGTATCGATTTAATCTTGTTTCTCAAATGACTATTAAAAAAATTCCAAGGGTTTCTTTTGTTATATCTTTAGGGGGGGAGTCTTCTGTTGGGGTTGGTGATCTTTTGGAAAATCTTGATTTTTTAAATTTAGGGGGCTCTGTTTTATCTTGGGGAGAAGGGGGTTCTGTTGTTGATTTAAGTATTTGTAATTATGAGTCTTATGTGAAGTTTAATGGAAGTGTTTGTGTGTCTAAGGATCTTTCTGCTTTTGGTGTTTTTGTTAATGGCGCTCTTTGTGTTCCTCCTTGGTTTCTTGATTCTAAACCAGCCAAACCTATGGGGGGGCACGCTTCTCTTTTTGATGGCTTTGCTGATATGCTTGTTGGGGATTATTTGATTCATGAAGATTATGGGGTGGGTGTTTTAAACAGCATTACATCTAATAGTGTTGGTGAGGACTCTTCTCTTCAAATTACTTATGCTGATGCAAAAATTAATGTAGCTCTATCTCAAATAGGCTTGTTGAGTTTTTTTGCAAAAGCTGGAACTCCTGGTATTTCTCTTCACTCTATCTCTAAAAAGGGGTTGTGGAGTCGGCGTAAGAGTGGGGTTTCTAAAAAAATTGAGTTGTTTGTTTCTTCATTATATACTAAACACTTAAGCCGGATTTATTCTGGTAAAAAGCGCCGAGGGGTTGATTTGGAGCTCTTAGAGGGTTTTGTTTCCTCTTTTAAGTTTATAGATACAGTGGACCAGCTAGTTGCCTATCAAGATGTTTTAGAAGATTTAACCACCCCGGTTCCAATGGATCGCTTGCTTTGTGGTGATGTTGGTTTTGGGAAAACAGAGATTGCGATTAGGGCTGCTTTTATTGCTGCCCTTCAGGGGGAAAGGGTTGTTGTTTTAAGCCCCACAACTGTTTTGTGTCATCAGCTTTTAAGTTCTTTTCGGTCTCGTCTATCTCCCTTTTCAGTTAATGTTGGCTCTGTTTCTAGGCTTGATTCGGGGGCTACTGTTCAAGATAGTCTTGATGGGTTTAATTCTGGAAAAATAGATGTTTTGGTTTGCACTCATAGAATTTTTAGTTTTATCGATTCTCTGAGCAATATAGGTTTACTTATTATTGATGAAGAGCACCGTTTTGGGGTTAAACAAAAAGGGTTATTTGTGGAGGCTTTCCCCTCTATTGATGTTTTAATGATGTCTGCAACGCCCATTCCTCGATCTCTTCAAAGTGCTCTTTCTGGATTAAAAACCATGTCTATTATTTCAACCCCCCCTATTAATAGAAAGCCAATTGAAACCTCTGTTGAATATTTTAGCTTAAAGCGTGTGGTTGATTATATAAAGTTTGAGGTTTCCAGGGGGGGGCAGGTTTATTTTTTACATAATAACATTGCATCTCTAAATAAATTTAAGCGGGACTTATTGTCTTTATTGTCGGGGGTTTCTGTGGAGACTATTCATGCGAAAATGTCTCCAAGAAAAATTAAATCTGTGTTAGGGGCCTTTGTTTCTAGAGATTTTGATGTTTTGGTTGCAACCTCTATTATTGAAAATGGGCTTGATATTCCAAATGTTAATACTGTAATTATAAACAATGCACATCTCTTTGGTTTATCACAGCTTCATCAAATTAGGGGTCGTGTTGGAAGACACCACCGGCAAGCCTTTGCTCATCTAATGGTTCCTCGGTCTTTACAGCCATCTGGAAATACTTTTAAAAGACTTAAGGCTATTGAAGAAAATATTGCTTTGGGTTCTGGATATGTTTTGTCCTCAAAGGATTTAGAAATTAGAGGTGCGGGGTCTGTTTTTGGATATGCCCAGAGCGGTGGTGGCTTGGTCGGGTTTGATTTTTATAATAAGCTTGTTCAGCGCACAATTTCCTCTAAAGAGGTGGGTTTTTGTTTGGATCAGGTTTCGGTAAATCTTTTTGGAGATAGCGCCACAATTCCCCATGGTTATGTTGAAGACTCTTCTTTGCGGCTATCTTTGTATCGTCGTTTAGCTTTGGTTGATAGCTTATCGGGGGTTCAGTCTTTTGCCTTTGAATTAAAGGATCGTTTTGGTTCGCTACCATTGGGGGTTACTCTTTTAATTCAATCTCAAGAGGTGCGGATTCGATGTTTTGATTTATCAATCCTTTCAATAGGGTGTGTTGGTGGGGTTTGTTCTTTTGTTTTTGTTTTGTCAAAAAGACTGGAAAAGCTAACTAGTTTTTTCTCTGGAGTTGATGGGTTTTTCTCATCAAGGGGCCTCCAATATGGTTTTAAAAAAACATCTGGAGAGCGCCTTTTATTAAACTTTGATTGGAAAGATGAAAATAAAGATATTTTGGTGTTTATAAGTGATTTCTTGAATAAATTTAAGAATGGTTTTATTAACTAAAGGTTTATGGTTGTTTTTGTGTGGGTCCTTTTTGACTGCGTTTGTTATGAGCGTCGATGGCGTCGTTTTTGATGAGCAAGATTTTTATAGTAAATATTCAAAGTCTGAATGGGTTAAGTCTTCTCAAAAACAAAAGTCTCGTATTTTAGTTGATTATATAAAAAGAGAGTCTGCTGCCCTTGATGCTTTGGAGCGGGGGCTTCTTTATGATCCCTTGATTTCTAGAGATTTAGAAAATAGAAAAAATCAGCTTTTGGTGAATTTTGTTTATGATTACTCGGTGGCGTTTCCTCTTATCTCTAAAAAGACGCTAGACTTGGCCACTATAAACTTAAAAAAGGATGTTTTTCTTCGTCATATTTTAATTGCTCACTCTGAAAGCATTTTGTCTTCTCCTCCATCAATATCAAAAGAAGATGCTTTGTTTTTTATTGAATCTTTAAAGGATTCTGTTTTTTCTGCCCCTGAAAATTTTAATTTTTTTGCCTCCCAACACTCTCATGATCCCGGCGCCAAAAGAAACGGTGGTGTTTTGGGGTGGCTTCAATGGGGGGTAACTCCAATGCCTTTTCAATCTATGGTTTGGTCTCTTTCTCCTGGAGAGGTCTCTAATATAATAGAAACAGACTATGGTTTTCATTTGGTCGCCGTAGACTCTGTAAGGTCTTCTGAGTTTGCAGAATATGATACTAGCTCTTATGAGTATGCTGCGCTAAGAAGCTCTCTTGTTTCTGTTCGGGATTTATTAAAAGACGCCTCTTTTGCTTATGATAGAGAGGTTTTAGATGAGCGTGTTTTATTTTATTGGTCTGAGGTGGAGGCTTTGTTTTTTTTAATTAGAGATGAAAAAGAAGCTCTCTCTTTATCTGGCCAAACCTTTAGTCTTTCTCGTTTTGTTTCGTCTCTTGATTCTCGTTTTGTTTTTTGTCGCGTTGATGGGAAAGAGTATGGGGTTCGGTGGTTTTTATCTTCTCTTTCTCAAGTTCCAAACTCAAAAATCCCAAACTTTAATAGCTCTGAGGATTTAGTAGATTTTTTTAAAATGTTAATAATGCAAAAAATTGCCGTTAAAGATGGTTTAAAAATGGATTTACCTGAAAAGGTTTTTTTTAAAAAACGGTTGGGCGTAGAAAGAAGTAAAATTTTATATGATGCTTTGTTAAAAAGTTTAGTTAACTCTGTTTCTCCTCCAGACACCTCTGTTGTTTTGGATTATTATGATAACAACAAACATGAAAAATATTATGATCCTGAAATGGTTGTTGTTAGGCAAATAAAAGTAAATTCAAAGTCCTTGGCCGACAGTTTGTATCGTGTGGCTGTTGACAACCCTTTCTCTTTTGAGTCTTTGGCCGCTACTTTTTCTATAAACAGGGCCAGCGAGGGTGGTTTAATGGAACCTTTTGAGCGAGGAAAGTATAATTATATGGGCGAGGCTGCTTTTAATCTTGTGGTTGGAGAAATTTCTCCCCCCATAGAAAACCTTGATCGTTCTTTTTCTGTTATTTTATTAGAAGATAGAATTGAAAAAAATATTATTCCTCTTGATAGGGTATATAAGAGAATAGAGTCTTTGCTGATAAAGGGTTTTCAAGAAAAAATTAAAGAAGAAACTTTTAATGGATATATCAACAGCCCCTCATTGGTTCTAGGTGAAAAATATGAAAAATATATTAATTAGTTTTGTTTTTTGTTTTTTGTTCTCTCAAGAAAAAGATGTTCTTGATGGGGTTGTGGCGGTTGTTGGTGATAATATTATAACCAAAGGGGATTATTTTTATCAACTATCTGTGGTTGCAAACCAAAAAAATATTTCTCCTTCCTTAACCCCTTTAAAATATGAAAAATTAGCTTCTCTTGTGTTGGACGATATTATAGATAGATATGTTTTGTTAGAGTACGCAGAAAAAGACTCTAGTATTGTTATTGATAGTGATCTTGTTCAACAACAGTTAGATAATCAAATTAATCTGTTTGTTCAAAATGTTGGCTCTATAGATTCTTTAGAGGCTGTTTTTGGAAAACCCATTCAAAGTATAAGAGCAGAATATTGGGATGAAATATACAACGCCATGTTAATAGAGCGCTATAGGCTTTCTTTAACAGGTGGTTTTTCGGTTGGAAAAAAAGAGGTGGAGGTTTTTTATGAAGAATATAAAGACTCTCTCCCCCCAGCCCCAGCTAATGGAAATTTTTCTATTTACAATATTTCTTTTGATCCAAGTATAAACACTTTAGAATCTTCTCGTTTTTTTGTTTCTTCTCTTTTAGATAGTGTTTCTAGTGGACTTGTTTCTTTTGAAAAAATAATAGAAAATCATTCTGATGATATTGCGTCTATTCCTTTGTCTGGTGTTGTGGGATACACGGAAAGGGGTTCTTTGTTTCCAGAATATGAGGCTGCTGCATATTCAATAAAGATTGGTGAATTTGTAGGTCCGGTCAAGACTCAGGCGGGATACCATATTATTAAATTGTTAGATAAAAGGGGAAACAAAATCAACACTCAACATCTTCTTAAGCGTGTGGTTCCAACGGCATTAGATCGAGAAAAAACAGGTTTTTATATTATGGATATATATGAAAAATCAAAGGCAGACCCTCTTTTTTTAGAAAACTACATAGACGAAGGGGCTGAACTTTCTGGTGAATCTTTGTCTGGAAACTATAATAACCTTCCTCTCTCTCGTCTTCCTGATGAGTTATACAATATTATTAAAAATTCTGAAGACTCTAAACTTTATGAACCCATTGTTTTGCAAAATGAAACAATATTGCTATTATATGTTTATGAAGTTTTCCCTGAAAAAGAAGCTTCCTTGAACGACTCATATGATTTTATTAAATCTTCTGCTTTAAATAAAAAAATAATGGACTACCTAGCTAGTTGGCTGATTAATGCTAGAGAGGGTGTTTACATTAATACTTTTAAAGAATAAAAAGTTATTAACTTTGTTATCAACTTAAATAAAGACTTTAACTCTTTGTCTTTTTTTTATATAACAATAGTGTCTTTCTTTGTTTTTAAATACTATTATCAAGATATTAACAGCCTATAATAATAATAAGTAATATATTATTAACTTATATATATATATGTTGTTAATAATTATTTTAAATAATAATATTATACAAATTATTCCAAAAAAAAATGAGTTTTAAAGTACAAACAAAAAAATTATTAGATGCTCTTCAAAAAACAATAAAAGTTGTTCCAACAAGATCAACCCTTCCTATTTTAGGATGTTCTTTATTTGATTTTAATGATTCAAACATGATTGTAAAAGCAACAAACCTTGAAACATCAATAAGTGAAACAATTAAAATAACAGGAGAAACACCAAAAGAACCAGTAGCAATTCCAATTGGCCGCCTATTAGAAATAACAAACAACATAACAGATCAAGAAATAGAACTCAACATAAACGAAAAAAAACAAATAGAAATAAAAACAGGAACAGGAAACTATTCCATTATGGGGCAAGACTATACAGAGTTTCCATCAGACCCAATAATGAACGAAACACAAAGCATATATATAAACACAGAGTCTCTTTTTGACATTATAGATTTTACGAAAAACTCAACAAGCAAAGATGAACTAAAACCAGCGCTTCAAGGAGTGTTGTTTAAAATTGATGGAAGCAGAATGATTGGAGTGTCTACAGATGGACACAGACTATCAAGAATTATAAAAGAAAACACGAACAACGAAAACGAAGAACAAGAGATTATTATTCCAACCAAATTTTTAACCCTACTAACCACCTTTGTAGAAAAAAAAGAGAAAGCAGAAATAGAAATATCAAAAAACCACATGTCTCTTTCTTATAAAAACACAACAATATATTCAAGGATTATAAAAGACACTTATCCAGACTATGAAAAAGTAATACCACTAGATAACAACAACGCCCTTACTACAAACAAACAAAATTTAATAAGCGCCATTAATAGGGTTTCAATTTTTTCTAATAGAGCAACAAAACAAATAACGCTGACAATAAAAAACAAAGAAACAACCATATCAACAGAAGATTCGGAACAAGCGGCAAAAGGAAAAGAAAAAATAGAAAGCGAATACAACAACACAGAAGAATTAAAAATAGGCTTTAATTCAACATTTATATTAGAGGCCCTTCAAAACATTAAAAACGAAAAAATAACTATGTTTTTAAATGGTCCCCTAAGCGCAGCAATATTATCAGAAACATCTAAAGATAAAAAGACAGACAAACTTATTTTATTGATGCCCATACGCCTAAATGATTAATGATCATTCAAAAAATTTCCCTTATAAATGTTAGAAAAATAGAATATTTTTCTATACAGCCCTCACCATCAACAACCATTATAATAGGAAAAAACGGAACAGGAAAAACAACAATATTAGAAGCCATCTTTTTTTTATTAACCACAAAAAGTTTTAGAAAAAAATATAATAAATCAATAATAAAAAACAACAAAAACACCCTTCAAATAAAAGGAAAAATTGAAACAAAAGAAAAAAGAACCCTAATAATTACTAGCGCCTACAACGGAAAGAAAAAAACAATAAAAACAAACAACCAACCAATTAAAAAAACAAGTGAGCTTTTAGAACACACCAACATCGTAAGCGTTTCCCCAGAAGAGCCAGATGTTGTAGAAATATATAAACAAGAAAAAATAAAATATTTTGATAAAATAATTTTTAAAATAAACCCCCACTTTATAAAATTAATTAAAAAGTATAATAAATTATTAAAAATCAGAAACACTCTTTTAGAAACCAACCAACCAACCACACCCTGGGATACGCAAATAGCAGAAGCTGGAATAGGCGTTTAGAATGAAAGAAAAAAATTTTTTAAAAACTTCACAAACCAACAAAAAAAAACAGAAAAAAACATAACAAAAACAAACAAATACACCACAAAATATACCCAACCCAAAACAGACAAAATCAAAGACTATATTCTGGAATTAAAAAAAACAAAAAACAACCACAAAACAACCTTTGGTCCCCACCAAGACAACACTCTTTTTTTATTAAAAGACCAACCCCTTCAAGAGCGTGGCTCCCAAGGAGAAAAAAAACTATTTAAGTATATTTTAAAACTAACCGAAGCTGAAATTTTAGAGAAAGAAAACCAAACCAAACCAATTTTACTTTTAGATGATTTTTTTGCAAAACTGGACGATGAAAATATAATGAAAATATTTACCTTTTTTCATCGTAAATTCCAAACAATCATAACAACAACAACAATAAAAGAAACAACCGTAGAAAAAGAAATAAAAAATGCAAAAAAACCAACAATCAAAACAATAAAAATAGATGATAAAACTTTCTCAAAGCATTAATAGCCTATTAAAACAAACAAAGTTTACCCCACTATTTATTGGAAACCTTCAAAACAAATGGAACACAATTGTTGGATCAAAAATTGCAAACGCAACAAAGGTTGTTAAAATACAAAACAAAACATTATACATTAAATGTAAAAACCCAACCTGGAAAAACGAGCTACAATACCAAAAAAAAGAAATTTTAAAAAAAATAAATCAGCAAACAAACAAAGTTGATAAAATCATATTAATATGAGCACAGACTATAAAGCAAAAAACATAACAGTACTTAAGGGTCTAGAGGCGGTTAGAAAAAGGCCGGCAATGTACATTGGAGATGTTGGCAAAAAAGGAGTACACCACCTTATTTGGGAGGTCGTTGACAACTCTATTGATGAAGCCATGGCGGGACACTGCTCTGAAATTATTGTAACAAAACAATCTGATGGCGGATTAAAAGTAGAAGATAACGGAAGAGGAATACCAA
>CAZHKH010000024.1:0-897 GCA_964532515.1 uncultured bacterium | reverse complement strand
GGACTAGTACTGGTTATGACAGTTTTACTTGCTGGGGGTATATTTGACTAAGACTCCTTTAAGGTTTCAGGTGGACTACATGGAGTTGGAGTCTCAGTGGTAAATGCGCTTTCTGAAAAATGCATTGCAACAGTAAAAAGAGATGGAAAGGTTTTTGAGCAGAGCTACAACATAGGAATTGCCAAAGAGCCACTAAAAGAAATTGGGACAACAACAGAAACAGGAACCCAAATAGTTTTCTATCCAGACAAAGATATTTTTGTTGAAACAAAGTTTGACATAAAAACAATAGATGAAAGGCTCAGAGAACTATCATACCTAAACAGCGGCGTGAAAATAATTTTATATGATGAGCTAACATCTGAAAAAAAAGAACACTATT
This sequence comes from uncultured bacterium, assembly GCA_964532515.1. GTDB lineage: Bacteria > Fidelibacterota > Marinisomatia > SCGC-AAA003-L08 > D37C17 > TMED161. The sequence continues at coordinate 515 of CAZHKH010000024.1, read as the reverse complement.
ATGAAGGAGGGCTCTCTGCATTTGTAAAACATTTAGACAAACACCACACCCCTCTTTTTGATGAACCAATTCATATAAAAGGAGAAAAAGACAGCGTCCCCGTTGATTTATCTATGCGATATAACGACTCTTACTCAGAGACATTATTAACATTTGTTAACAACATAAATACGATAGAGGGCGGAACCCACCTTGCTGGATTCAAGTCAGCGCTCACAAGAACTCTTAATAAATATGCATCAAAAAACATAAAAAACAAAAAAGGGGAAAGCCCCTCTTTTGGCGGCGAAGACGTAAGAGAGGGATTAACCGCCGTTCTTTCAATAAAAGTTCCAGAACCACAATTTGAAGGACAAACCAAAACCAAATTAGGAAACGGAGAAATTAAAGGAATATGCGACTCAATAATAACAGAGTCTTTAACAGATTTTTTTGAACAAAACCCAAACATTGCAAAAACAGTAATACAAAAAGCTGAAAACGCGGCAAGAGCAAGAGAGGCTGCAAAAAAAGCA
>CAZHKH010000023.1:0-16756 GCA_964532515.1 uncultured bacterium | reverse complement strand
GCGGCTATAGATCCTATGACATCGTTATCAATTGACAGTCCACCCTGAATTTTCAGGATCTCTCTATTTTCGGTTTTAGTTTTCATTATGATTCGACAATATTTGCAGCCTATGGCCACAATCCAATATTAGTATTGCCATTACGTATAAGTAAGCCCATCTATTCTACTCTACTCTCTGGATAGTTGGAGAAATCTAAAGCCGCTACTCTTACATTTATCTCTTTTGACACTAAGTTACAGTAGCGAAGGAGTTTATCGGCGACATTATTACGGATGCCGACAATTGTTGTGGGGATACTGTAGCCATAGACAAGCTTCACGGTGATATCTAGTACTACTTCTTTGTCTCCTGTAGAGACTTCTATGCCTCGTGTGCTCCGTTCTGCTCCTCTAATCTTTTCGGCTATACGCTTGCGTAGTGAACTTAAACCCACCTCTGCCACGCCTTGGACTTCGTTTGTAGCTATTCCCGCTATAGAAGCGATAGCATCATCACTAATATGTGTGGTCCCATCAATTGAAGATCTTAATTTCTTTGAGAAATATGGGGCAGGAACCGGGTCTATTTCTAGTTTATGCTCTGTTTGGAGATATGGTTGCTCTTTTTGTTCCATTGGATATTCTCCTAGAATTGAACATCTCTCGGTAGGCGTAATTAATGATATGCTCTCCCTTTATTTGGTCTATGTTATCCCGGGTCTACGTTTCGGCGGAAAATTAGAGCATTCCAGTAGATTCTACTATATTAATGCCAAGTAATGTACTGTATGTTAACTCTGTGTCGAATTAGCTATGCTTCTCGTCAATTGGACGTATAATCAAGAAGTTAAGATTCTTGCCTGAGATCAAGAACTGATTGAGGTTTGGTCTCGTGAATTTTCTTGTCCAATGTTTGAGATAACCTTGTGTCCGAATCGGATTGTTAAGTTTTATCTGTTTTGTGTTTCGTAATAGATGCTAAATGATGTAGAATCAACTCATCAATAAATTCTTGAGATTATATTCACTGATGAGAGGCAATCATGGGTTACAAAATGGTTATTTCGTCTGATTCTCATGTTGTTGAGCCGCCATATTTGTGGGAACAACGCATGGACAGGCAAAAATGGGGAGACGCTATTCCAGAATTGAGAAAAGGTGGGGAGGGTGATCCCACTGACTGGTGGTACTTTGATAATGTTAAATTTGGACCAACTGGTAATATTGCAGCTGCTGGAAAACGATTTACCAATCCGAAGGAAATTATACAGGCTGGAGTGTTCGATAACGTTAGACCAGGAGGATTTATCCCAGAGGAACATGTAAAAGATATGGATATAGACGGTGTTTGGGGGGGAGTCCTCTATCCGTCCACGGGGCTTCCTCTTTATGGCATGGAAAACAACGATCTCCTCAGGGATGTATTTTCTGCCTACAATGATTGGCTTGCGGAGTTTTGTGGTGCCGCACCAGACCGAATTAAAGGTATAGGTGAGATTCTTTTAGATGAAGGTATAGAGCAAGGTATAGCGGAAATGAGACGAGCCAAGGAAATAGGACTGGCCGGAGTGATGATTAGTTCATATCCAAGAGCTGGGCAAAGCTATGATTTGCCCATGTATGAGCCTTTTTGGGCTGCTGCTGAGGAAATAGATATTCCGGTTACCTTGCATGTGACTACCAACCGACCTGGACATAAACTGACTGTAAAAGATGGTAAAAATGCACAGTCCGGGGCGGATCGTTGCAACCACGACTATTTTGTGAGAATGGACCTTGCACAGATGATATATGTCGGTGTTTTTGAAAGGTATCCAAAACTTAAGGTAGTTGAAGCAGAACATGAAATTGCCTGGCTTCCATATTTTATTAAGCGTATGGATCTAAACTACAAAGAAAGGCACGAAAACATTCCCTACCGCTTCAAGGGAGATACACTTCCAAGCGATTTTATGCGTAATAATGTTTTACATAGTTTCCAGGAGGATGATCTAGGCATTCAAATGAGGGACTTGATAGGGGTTCATACGTTGATGTGGGGATCTGATTATCCTCATGCAGAATCAACATTCCCTGAATCCCAGAGGATTTTGAGTGAGATTTTGCAGGGGGTACCACAGGACGAGCAAGATATGATCGTAGGCGGTAATTGCGCCAAATTATATGGATTTTAGGCGAGATTTAGTCTGTATAGATCTCGTGGTTCTGTAACTTGCACAATTTTTGGGCTTAGATTAATAGGTTCCGTCTGCACGGTCAGAATCTCAGACATGATATATGGGTCTAGGGAGTCAACTTAGTGATTTCTTCTATGGCCGGTAAAATTCAGACAGTCCTTGGGGCCATAAACCCAGAAGAATTGGGGATTACAATGTCTCACGAACATTTGCTGATAGACTTCAGTGTTGTTTTTGAGGAGCCCAAGAGTCGACACCCTTCAAGTTTAGCGTCAGAGCCTGTATCTATGGGGATACTGGGATGGCTACGTTATAACTGGAGAAGTAATCGAGACAATCTGGTGCTAGATCAAGAAGATATTGCTATTGAAGAAGCTAGCAGATTTGCTGATCTTGGAGGTTGCTCCATAGTTGATGCCACGAACATAGGTATAGGTCGTAATCCTCTGGGATTAATGAGAATTTCCGAAGCAACAGGATTGAATATAATAATGGGAACGAGTCATTATGTCGCCGCGAGCCATCCACCTGACATGCGATGGAAAAGTGAAGAAGATCTGACAAACGAGATTGTACGAGATATTACAATTGGGGTAGATAATAGTGGAGTTAAGTCCGGAATAATTGGTGAGATTGGGTGTTCTTGGCCGTGGGATCCCAACGAAAAAAAGGCTGTACGAGCAGGTGGACAGGCTCACAAAGAAACCGGGGCTCCGCTTCTCATTCATCCTGGTCGTCACGAAGATTCACCGTTCGAAATTATCAAGGAGTTGGAAAAGATTGGGGTAGATCTCGAGAGGACTGTAATTTCTCATGTTGAGCGGACAATTTTTTCCCGAGAAAAGATGTTAACTCTAGCGAAAACAGGAGTGATTCTTGAATGGGATTTATTTGGCCATGAAAGTTCTTATTATCCCTTTTCGGATAATCCAATGCCAAATGATAGCCAGAGAATTGATCAGATTAGGTGCTTAATAGAAGAAGGTTTTGGAGATCAGATCGTGATTGCTCATGACATCTGTACTAAGCATAGATTGACTAAATATGGAGGCCATGGATTTTCCCATATATTGGATAATGTAATTCCTAGGATGAACATTATGGGAATATCTGAGACTCAGATAGATAAGATGCTTATAGCAACTCCAAGTAGAATTTTGACATTTGTATAGTTAAGGGGTGGATAATGGAAAAAATGGCCGAAGTCAAATATCCGATTAGCGAATTGATCTCTCGTCGTTGGAGTCCCAGGATTTTCGATCCTGATAGACCTGTGGATATAGATAACATAGGATCCCTATTCGAGGCAGCAAGATGGGCTCCTTCATGCGGCAACGAGCAGTCTTGGAGATTCATTGTAGGAGTAAACTTTGATAAAACACACCAGATGATTCTTGACACATTGTACGATGGTAACAAAAAATGGGCCGGTAACTGTCCTGTTTTGTTTATAGCAGTAGCTAACCAACCAGATTACTCAGGCAAGCCTTTCATGCATTCTGAGCATGACTTGGGTTTGGCTCTACAAAATCTGCTGCTACAAGCCATAGACTTGGGTATGTATGCTCATCTTATGGCTGGATTCTCTCCTGACAAAATTCGAAAGACATTTTACATACCAGAAGATAACAAACCTTTAACTGCAGGAGCTGTGGGATATTATGGGGATGCCAGCAAGGTGGATGTAGGACTCAAGGAGAGAGATGAAGCGTTGCGATCCAGAAAGGCTTTTGATCAATTCGTTTTTTCTGGGCGATGGGGAGCCCCCTTAGGCATTTGAAGAGAAACATTTTGGTTATGGCGTCGTAAGTTGATTAGTACGCCAGGGTTATGATGGAATTAACTATGGTGCACATTGTGGCTAGTATGGTAAATTCCAAGAAATTCTTTCAGAGGTGAGCTATGGTTTCCCAAGAGCTGCAAAAAATATATGACCATATAGATAAGAATTCGGAAGCCCATGTTGCCAAGCTTCAAGAGTGGATAAGACAACCAAGCGTATCTAATACAGGTGAGGGTATTTGGGAGTGCGCGGAGCTTACTAGAAGCTATTTTGAGGGAATAGGTTGTCAATATACCGAGGTGGTTGATGTCGGTGTTACCGAATGGGGAGCTAAAGGTAATCCAGTAGTTTATGCGGAATACGACGCTGGAGCACCATTGACTGTGATTCTTTATATGATGTACGACACAATGCCAATTTTTGATGTCAATGCTTGGAGTAGTCATCCCTATGGGGCCAAGATCAGAGAGCAAGCACCCTTTAAAAACGTCCTGATAGGTAGGGGGGCTGTGAATAGTAAAGGTCCTCAAATGGCCATGATTAATTCGTTGGATTCAATTCGTGCAGTGACAGGAAATTTGCCCGTTAATCTGTTCATCATAGCTGAGGGTGATGAAGAACGAATGAGTATAGGGCTTCGTAAATTTGTGTTTGATCGGAAGGATAGGCTTTCCCAAGCGGATTGTATGCTGGGTTTTGGACGACAAAATGGACGTGGGATAGCTATTCCCCATAATGGATCAGAGGGATGTGTTTATATTGAGCTCGAGACTAGTGGGGCGAGTTGGGGAAGGGGCCCTATGGCAGGACCGATTCATGGGGGTTATAAACGAACCGTTGACTCTCCTGCTTGGCGCCATATTCAGATGCTTTCTACTTTGGTAGATCACAGTGGAAATAAGATTCTTGTTGATGGGTGGTACGATTCTATGGAGGGACCCAAAGAAGAAGATAGAGGCCTCATAGAAAAGACTCTCAAATTGGTTAACATGGATGCTTCAATTGCCAATCTTGGAATAGGTGGATTTATTGAAGGATTGGACTCGAGGTCAATGTTAATGGAAGCTCTCTACGGCACAAGTATTAATCTGGATGGTATCTGGGGGGGATTGACCGAACCTGGTACAGCTGGATCTATTATGCCTGATAAGGTTACTTCTAAGCATAATTGTCGATATGTGCCCAATCAGGATGGACCGGATCTAATGAAGAAACTCAGGACCCATCTCGACAAACATGGTTACTCTGACGTAACCATACGAATAATTGGTGATGTTCCTTGGATAGAAGCGGATTACACAACAGATATTTCGAGGGCCTTGCTGAAAATGTACAAACAGTTTGAAGTAGAGTATGAGATGTTGCCAGGGACAGGGGTAGCGCAAATGGGACCTTATTGGCCTGGGTATCTTTTCGGGCGCGTTTTGGGATTACCTTTGGCAATGGGAGGCTTAGGGCATGGTGGCAAGGCTCATGCCATCGATGAATATTATGTTATAGAGGGTAACGAAAAGGTTTATGGAATGGCCGGTTCAGAGAAAGGATTTGCGACGATTTTATACAATTATGCCGGGTTAAGTTGATGCCGGTGTGTTTTTAGTGTTGGGCCTGAAGTACGTTGTAGAATAATTAAACTTTGATCGTTTCACCGTTCAGTACCACAGTATCTGTGAAAGCAGTGGGGTTTGCTACCATTTGACGAGCCCAACATCCTTTTCTAGCCAACTTTATTATAGATATTATAGTTTCATCATCTTCAGATGATTGTATTTTATAGTCGGTTTCTATCGTTGATCCTGTTACATCTATGGTTTCGAGTAGTACCGATCCGACCATACGTAGGTTTAGTTTAATTGATCCCTTAACATTATCTATCTTAATTTTTTTGAATTGCGCGTACCGCGCAATTTGGGTCATTTCTCAAAACAATATTGCCCATCCGAAATATTGTAATGGCATTGGACCTAAGTCGTAGCTACCCAAGCTTGGGCCTTCGTCACAAATTACTTCCCATTGTTTAGCTCTGCCTTTCTTAACTTGATCCAATACGATTTCCGCTGTGGCTTCGACTGAATTCCAGCGGACAGGGCCCTTGATGTTAGCCATTGGGTCGTACTCAACATAATCTTTTGGGTTATTTATTACCATTATCTCTCCATTTCAGGCGTGTGTGAAATAAATGAGTTACTTGGTGGCAGTATAGGTTTGCTTCTATTAAATCGTCAATTGCCACTCGCTCTACCTTCGGATATCATCGGTAAATACTTGATTATGGAGAATAGCTATGGCACGTCTAAACCGAATAATAGAACGATTCGAACAAGGAAAACCGGCCTTTGGGGCTTGGGTTAACAATGGAAATTTGGACGATACCATTTGGGTTACGGATTCAGGCTACGATTATTGTCTAATAGAGAATGAGCATCACGGATTAGATTTTTCGAAACTCCGTATGACATTACAGGCGCTGATTAGTAGAAAAAGGATATTAGAAACAGGTAGTCTACAGGCTCATCCCACTCCCATTGTCAGAGTGACCCCGAATACTAGAGAACAGAATCAATGGATTATTAAACATACTTTAGATTTGGGGCCATATGGAATTATGATGCCTGTGTTGGAAACAGTAGAAGATGCTAGAGCGGCGGTTGTAGCGTCTAGGTATCCACAACGGCTTGGTGCCGCAGATTATGAACCGAAAGGACAACGGGGTTGGCACCCTCACGATTTTGCCGTCCGATATTGGGGTTTATCAGTCGAAGAATATACTGAGAAAGCTGACTTATGGCCTCTAGATTCGGACGGGGAATTATTGATTATTGGGATTATTGAGACCGTAAAGGGCGTAAAAAACCTTTCGGACATATTAGAACGCGAAAAAGGCATTGGTGTGATAATGGCAGGCGCTGGGGATTTATCTGTTGACATGGGCCTCGGTGGTGCTGCTACAGGACACAGCGATGTGCAGGATGCCATTTTAGAAGTACTTAAGATTTGTAAGAGAAATGGAGTCCCCTGTGCCACAGGAGCTCGAAATCCCACAGAAGTAGACAAGAGACTTGAGGAGGGATTTACCATGTTAACCGATATGCAAACAAAACCCAGTGCTATGATAGATCATGCCCGTAAAGTTTCAGGATAGCTAGTTTTAACCAATGAACCAGTCATCATTGACTCGTGAAACCCTTCCGTCGGCGTTTAAGTTATTGAGACAGAATAGATGTCTTAGGAATGTGGCTTTGTTTTTGGACTACGATGGGACTTTATCTCCCATTGTTTCTAGACCTGAACAGGCGACCATTGATTCACAAGCTCAGCAACTAATTTATCTTCTGGCAAATAGGTTTCCTACAAGCATAGTTAGCGGAAGATCTCAAGAACAATTGAGGAAATTTGTCAGAGTTGACGAGGTTTTCTATGCGAGTAGTCATGGACTCAGAATAGTTGGCCCAAAAGGATCTAATCTCGAGTTGGATCAAGGGAAACCATTCAAACATTTAATCGATAACGTCTATAGAGAATTAGGTTTATTGTTAAGACAACTACCAGGAATAATTCTGGAACATGGCATTTATACAGTAGCTGTCCACTATAGGGAACTTTCTAAACGGGATATTGCGAAGGTGCACATAAAAATTCAAAGACTTTTGGCGCACTTTCCCGACCTAGAAGTAACCTACGGGAAAAAGGTCTATCAGATAAGGCCTAGAATAGATTGGAATAAAGGATCTGCCGTTGAGTGGATCCTAAACTGTTTAAAGAGAGGGCTTGTTCCTTTGTACATAGGCGATGATGTTACTGATGAAGATGCGTTTCTATGTGTTCGTGACTATGGCTTCGGGATATTGGTTTCAGAAGACTACCCCAAAACCTATGCACGGTATTCTCTTAAAAACACCGATGAGGTGCATAAGTTCCTTGCGAAAATATACGAAATTGGTTTGACATGATCCTTAATGTGTTGGCTATAAGTTGACACGTTAGACAGGTCTTTCTATGCTCTAGCTAAACAGTGATCATGGAGGAATACTTTGTTGTCTAGAGGTATATTGTCTTATAGGCCACCTGCGTTGGGGCTTAGTCACATGGTTTCTTCGGGTAACCACTTTGCCTCACTGGCAGGATATGAAATATTGAATATGGGGGGTAATGCTGTAGACGCTGGAGTAGCAAGTGGTCTTGCCATAAATGTCACCCAGCCACATAGGACAAGCATAGCAGGAGTTGCCCCGATCCTTTTATATATCAAAAATGAAAACCGTGTGGTTTCTATCAGCGGTCTCGGTCGTTGGCCTAGGGGAGCCGATAGGGAACATTTTGTAAAAACATTTGGGAAGATTCCTGATGGCATGGCTAGATGTGTTGTTCCTGCAGCATTTGATGCCTGGGTTACCGCCTTGGAACGGTTTGGAACTATGTCGTTCGAACAAGTCGTAGGCCCGGCACTTAATTTAGCTAGACGAGGTTTTCCAATAAGTAGGGAATTACACGCCTCTATTAATGACGGGAAATTGCAAGTGCACAGATGGCCTTACGATGGAGAGGTTTTTAGCAATGGCGGACGTTTATTGAAATATCCAGAACCATTGGTGCAAAAGGATTTGGCCCGCGTTTTAACTAACATGATTGAAGTCGAGCAATCGGCAACAATCAAGGGCAGAGCAGGAGCTATCAGAGCTGTACGTGATTACTTTTATAAGGGTGAAATTGCGGAAAAAATGGTTGATCTTTCAGATAAGGAAGGAGGATTTCTTACTCTACAAGATATGGCTGATTTCTCTGTGACAATTGAGGAACCAGAGAAAGGAACTTATAACGGGCACACTCTATATTCATCAGGATTTTGGTGTCAAGGTCCGACTTTGATAAATGTTATGAACATTTTGGAGAATTTTGATTTAAAGGGACTCGGTCACAACTCTGCAGATTATATTCATGCTTTGATAGAGGCATTCAAGTTGGCCTATTCTGATAGGCACTATTTCTTTGGGGATCCAGATTTTATTGATGTCCCAGGTGTTGGTCTTTTGTCAAAACGTTACGCCTTGGAGCGAAAAGACTTATTTAATTGGAGAAAAGCCTGGCCAGAGATGCCACCTATGGGAGATCCATGGGAACATCAGGCGGGTAATGGTAGAACTGACGTTTCAGTTCCAAGGGAGAAGAAAGGAACCACAGAACCAGATACCAGTTACACATGTGTTGTTGATAAGTGGGGGAATGCTTTTTCGGCGACTCCAAGTGATGGAATAGGGCCTACCCCAATGGTACCTGGATTGGGCATGATAGTATCCGGAAGAGGGACCCAAACATGGCTTGATAGAGACCATCCGTCACGGTTGGAGCCATGGAAACGTCCCAGACTAACACCCAATCCTGCTATGGTTTTTAAGAATGGAAAACTGAGCATGCCATTTGGTACCCCGGGAGGTGATATGCAAGTGCAGGGTATGGTACAGATGTTCCTAAACATGGTGGAATTTGATATGGATCCACAACAGGCAGTAGAAGAGCCAAGGGTAGGCAGTTGGAGTCATCCTGACTCGTTCTGGCCACACAAGTATGAACCTGGACTTTTGGAGTTAGAGGGTAGAATCACTCAGGATGTTGCTGGGGAATTGGTGAATAGAGGGCACAAACTACGATGGTTATCGGAATGGGGCTATCGAGCATCTGGACTTTGCGGAATTTTCCTAGATGAAGAATCAGGTGTACTTATCGGTGGAGCTGACCCTAGAGCGGATTCTAATGCTGTGGGGCTTTAGATATTACGCGAGGTGAAGTACTCTAGCGACACGAATTATTAGGTGAGGTATAGGATCCAGTATTTTCAATAAATAGGATCCTGTCAATGATGCTGTTATTCCTAAGACGGCACCCGCCACTATATCGGATGGGAAGAATATCCCCGCATAGATTCTCGATATACACCATATTGCTGAAAAAATAAAAAGATATCGTCCTGTTATCTTTACCTTGAGCCATATACTAAAAGCCAATGCAAATGATAGGGCAGCAGGATTGGCCGGGAATGAAGAATCCGTAGGAGCGTAGAAGAGAAGCGTTATATCGTGTGCTAAAAATGGTCGTTCACGGTAGTAGTAATCATTAAGCACAAGGACGAAAAGGTTGGCTAATCCTAGTGAAACTATTGCGGACAGTACAGCACTTTGAAATGTGTTCCTTTCCTTGCTGTTAGTTCCTGCAAACCAAAGATAGAACAGAGTCAGTGCCAAAATGACAGGTATACAGTAATCACTTATAACTATAGCCAAAAGGGAATCCAGGGAATCTGATTTTCCTGAAAAGTCGTTGAGGTATGACGTAATTGTGAAATCTAAGTTTTTTAGCGTTTCCACAATACCTTCCACGTATCTTTGATGGCATAAAGGAATGTTTTGTGAGCAAGAATTTGTAATCCATACTCAGACTTCTTAGTGTTAATAAGCTTTCGGTTGATGAGAGAACTTATACAAAGAGAAAAAAATAGAGAGGAAAAACATGCTGATAGGAAAATAACGGCTTGTTGGTTCCCGTCGAGCCCAGCTGTCGTATCAGACACGTTACGAAAGTCGGAATAAAAAAAACCGACAAATCCGACACATGACAAGAATATGCCCAACACAAGATTGAAAAATCGGACTCTAATGAAATATAAGCCTCTTAATCTCGCTCTTGATATCCCTACTTGGAGAAATCCAGTGGCGGCGACGAAAACGAACAAGAAATAGTCTAAATAAAAAGGCATCTACCATTCAGATAATAGTAATTTTGGAGCGGTACGGATTCTATTATAGATTGTACAAAAAGTAATTCTGGTATCAAGTATTTATCTTAATTAGTTTATGGAGGCCTTATTCCGAATTGGAAACTGGTGTGCACCAATGTAGATATTTCGGATTATTTCCGGTTGCAACTTCAAAGTAGAGATCTCTTAATCTCTTAGATATAGGCCCTATGTTGCCGTTGCCAATCTTTCTGTTGTCCAGTTCCACTACGGGACTTATATGGGCTGCGGTCCCAGTAAGAAACACTTCGTCAACCACATATAGTTCTGGTCGGGTAATATGATCTTCTTTTACTTTTAATCCAAGTTCTTCTTCTGCTAGTTGTATGATCGTGTCTCTAGTTATCCCTGGGAGGACATTATCGGTTAGTGGAGGCGTTCTTATTTCACCGTCCTTTATAACAAAGATGTTTTCTCCGGTTCCCTCAGAAACATATCCCTCCTGGTTCATGACTATGGCTTCGTCGAACCCTGATAATACCGCTTCCGTTTTAGCTAGGATACTGTTTATATATATGCCGGTGAACTTAAATCTAGGGGATATGCTTTGATCGTCCGGTCGTCTCCAACTCGAAGTGCAACATCGTAAAGCGTCGGTTTCTAAGTAGTTACCGAAGGGCATAGCCACGACGCAGAAGTCACTTTCCAGTTCGTGTAACTTCAGATTGGCGATTTTTTCAGCACTTTTATAGGCAAGCGGTCGGATATATACGTCTTCCTTGTAGCCAGATTTTTCTACCAGATCCGATACTATATGACATAATTCAGCTAGCGAGTATGGAAGGTCTAGCATAAGGATTCTCGATCCCTGTAAAAGCCTCTGTAAATGTTCTTTTAATCTAAAAACATATAATATCTCGTGATTTTCATTCCAGTTCCCACGGATACCCTCGAAGATCCCAGTGCCGTAATGAAGAGCGTGTGTAGTAATACTAACTTTTGATTCTTCCAAAGGATTAATTATGCCTAAGAAAAAAGCTAATCTATTGGAAGAATTGGAAGTCAATGAGAACTCCGTTATGGAACTAGGTTGTGGAAATTATAATTTCGACCGAAAAATAACACAATATAGAATCGCCAATGCAGAAGCCAAATTCATCCGGACATGAGCCTATTGCTTAAAGCTGATATAATTTGATTAAAGGCTTATAGGGAGGAGGAAAATTGACGCGATCTGACGGGCGCCTGTGTGACCAATTAAGACCAACTAGGATATCTTTAGACGTCCAACGTTTCGCAGAAGGATCAACTTTGATTGAGATGGGAGATACAAAAATAATTTGTTCTGCGAGCATAGAAGAAAGGGTGCCTGGGTGGCTCAAAGGGCAAGGAAAAGGCTGGATAACTGCGGAATACTCGATGTTGCCTCGGTCTACATTCACTAGAAATGCTAGGGAGGCATCATCTGGAAAGGTAAAGGGTAGACACCAGGAGATACAAAGATTGATTGGAAGAGCATTAAGAGCTGCAACAGATCTTTCCGCTGTAGGAGAACGTACGATTTTCATAGATTGCGACGTCATCCAGGCAGATGGTGGGACTCGAACGGCTGCAATTACAGGTTCCTATGTAGCTCTCTACCAAGCTCTTAATAGTTTAACCCAAAAACGAATCTATCGTAGAATACCCATCAATTTTAATGTAGCTGCAGTTAGCATTGGTATCCTAGACAGAAAATTGTTGTTGGATCTTTCTTATGAAGAGGATTTTAGAGCGTCAGTTGATTTCAATATTGCTATGAATGAAAAGGGTGATTTAATTGAAATACAAGGAAGTGGGGAAGATGGGCCATTTGAGCAAGCATTTTTACAAGAAGCAGTATCACTTGGGCAAAAAGGAATACTGGAGTTAGTAGAAATCCAAAATCAAGCTATTTCGTCCTTGAAATACCAAAATCGAGCTGACACATGATGAAAAAGCATTTTTTTTGTGTTCACCAAATTGTTTAGAGAACGAATATGGACGTCACCTACATAAGTAAACTTTGGGATTTCCACATGCCTTGCACCAGGCGTAGGTTGAAGTTGTACCTGTTTATTTCCGGGTTCTTCTTGTTGTCCCTAGGCTGCATTTCTGTTCCTCTAAGCGAAACAGAGGAATCTTACAGTGTTACGAATGGAAGTACATACACGTCGTCCCCACTATCACCAGGTGTTGTATCAGATGGTTCCGTACTACCTGATTTTGTCGATGTCGTGGATAGTGTGAGAGGAGCAGTAGTTTCCGTTGTAGCAGAAACGGAGATATTGAGCGTATTTGGGGAGATATTTCCTAACTTCCAGAGTGGTTCCGGGGTAATATTCGACGAATACGGCCACATTCTCACTAACAACCATGTGATTAAAGATGCAACTGAGATTATAGTCACACTTGATGACGGTAGGCAATTAAATGGAGAACTTGTAGGCGCGGATCCGTTAACTGATTTGGCTGTTATAAAGGTAGATAGTTCAGATCTTCCATTCTTAAACTTTGCTAGTCAAGGAGAGGTGCGTGTAGGCGAATGGGTAATAGCCATAGGAAATGCATTGGCTTTGCCCGGAGGGCCGTCAGTCACGGTTGGTATCGTCAGTGCCCTAGGACGGTCCCTTCGTGTGGATCGAAACACTACTTTGTACGATTTGATACAGACAGATACCATAATTAATCCTGGGAATAGTGGTGGACCATTGTTGAACCTAAAGGGAGAGATTGTTGGTATAAATACAGCTGTCTTAAGAGGAGGTCAGATCGAGGGTATAGGATTCGCCGTGGGTGGCTCCACTGCAACGTTAGTTTCTAAAGAGATCATTGATAAAGGTAAGGTACGTTGGGCTTGGCTAGGAGTTACGATATCCGAGCTGGATGCGCAAGAGGCCGCAAAGTTGGCATTGCCGGCACAAAAAGGGGTGCTTATACAAGATGTATTTTCCGAGTCTCCCGCTGAACGGGGAGGTTTACAAGCTGGAGATGTTATTCTCAGTGTCGAAGGCCATTATGTGCAAACGATAGCTGATCTCACTAACGTACTTCGTTTGGAAGTCGAAGTTGGTGATACGGTTGCTGTAGAAGTATTAAGAGATGGAAATGACAACTTGAGGCACATGATCACTTTAGATGAACGGCCATCTTCGTAGCTGAAAAATTTCTATCTACTAGGTTGATCGTAAAACGCCTAATAATATGTCGACACCCTCGATGGTTTGGCTTTCTACATAAGCATCATTAACCGGTTTGCTTTTGATGAGGTTTAACGAAAGGGTTTCTGAGATAATATAATCTTCATACTCTTTAATAGTTTTCTCTAGATTTCTGTCTCCCTTGTAGAATATTTTGATTTGGTCAGTAACTTGAAATCCAGCACTTTTCCGCATATTTTGTATACGATGTACTAATTCTCTTGCTACACCTTCTCTTAGAAGTTCGTCATTCATAGTTGTATCTAATGCAACGGTGTATCCCCCGTCCCTTACGATTTGGAACTCAGCTATTCTTGTTGATCGGGATTCTCCAGTCTGTTCTAAAATATGTTGGTATAAAGGATCCTGTTTATCTAGAAACACCAGTTCTTTTACATTTAGTTCTTCTATAACTTGAGTCGTAATGTCTTTGATATAAACAACCTCGGAGTCTTCCCGAGGGTTTACCAATATTCTGCTTAGTGGTAGTCGTACTTTCTTGCCTGCTCTAGATCTTGCATCTCTACCTAGACTGGATATTTTCATGGCTAATCTTGTGGCTTCCATTAGAGACTTGTTTATAGATTTTGGGTTTACCTTTGGGTATTCAGCAAGATGTACACTTTCGGGAGCAGATTTGTCCATATTCACCACTAGATTTTGATATATGGTCTCTGAGAGAAATGGAGTGAATGGAGCCATTAATCTAGACAAGGTCGTCAAACAAGTATACAGAGTCTCATAGGCCACAAGTTTGTTTTCATCGTTATGGCTTCTCCAAAATCTGCGCCTGCTTCGCCTAACGTACCAATTCGATAAGACATCCACAAATTCTTGGATACGTCGACCAGCATTTGTTGGGTCGTAGGAATCTAATGAGCTGTCGACATGCTCGACTAGAGAGTTCAATTCCGAGATTATCCATTTGTCCAACTCCGTCGCATGGTCCTGTAGGTTTGAGCGATCACCTGGTATATATTTATCTATTTGCGCATAGGTTATGAAAAACGAGTAAACATTCCAAAGCGTTAGGAAAAACCGTCTTATTACATCACTCACTAAGCGTTGGGAGAATCTCCGAGAGTCTCCTGGTTGAGTGGCGGTAAACAAATACCAGCGAGTAGCGTCCGCACCTTGATCATTTATGATGTCCCAAGGATTTACGACATTGCCCTGAGATTTACTCATCTTTCGACCCTTCTCGTCTAGTATTAAGCCGAGACAAATAACATTTCTATAACTTGGCTGATCGAGTAAGAGAGTTGATAGCGCTAGTAAGCTGTAGAACCAACCTCGTGTCTGATCAACGGCTTCACAAATATAATCTGCAGGGAAAAAATTATTTGCTTCGAGTTCTTCTATCTTACCCTTAGCAATTACGTGCCATTGTGCGTAAGGCATTGCTCCAGAATCATACCAGGCATCCATTACCTCCGGCGTACGTTGGCTTGTTCCTCCACAAATTGAGCACGTGATTGCGATTTCGTCTATATAAGGTCTATGTAGGTCTAAGTTGGCCAACTTCTTTTTATCTGGCAAAAGCACTATCTGTTCAAGATCGGATAAGCTACCCACGCACGTATAATTCTTGCAGTGATCACATTGCCATATTGGAAGGGGGGTGCCCCAGTATCGTTCTCGAGAAATAGCCCAATCGACTCCTCCTCTTAACCAGTCGCCAAATCTGCCTTGTTGAATGTGTTGTGGATGCCAGGAGATCTTGTCATTATTAGAAATGATATTAGTTTTCATTGCCGTTGTTTGGATATACCATGATTCCTTTGCGTAGTAGAGTAAAGGTGATTTACACCTCCAACAGAACGGATATGTATGTAGATATGTCTCTTGGCGGTACAAAAGGTTGCGTTCTTGTAGAGATTTTGTTATTTCAGGGTCTGCATCCTTAACGAATTTACCAGAGAACTCGTAATTTCCGGCTATCAATCCCTGCAGGTTCACGTGTTGTATGAAGGGGAGACCATGCTTTCTGCCTAATCCAATGTCTTCCTCCCCGAATGCTGGTGCTATATGTACTATGCCTGTACCATCTTCGAGTGATACGTAATCAGCACCGATTATGTGAGGTTGAAAGTCCGTCTCGGGGCCTAAAATAGAGTATTCTCCTTCACTTTGGTTATTGGGCCGTTTAAACCGTTGTATTCCAATTCCATAGTCCAAAGGATTGAATAGTTTAAAGTAGCTGATTCCTACGAGCTCACTGCCCCGCAGGGTTCCAATTAATTGATAAGTATCATCTAGTGTTTTAGAAACAAGATCTGCAGCCAATATCAGGAACTCAGAATCACATTCGTCAAGATCTCTTTTTACTATCGCATAATCAGCATCGGGTTGGACTGCTAAGGCAGTATTTGCTGGAAGAGTCCAAGGTGTCGTTGTCCAGGCTACGAAGTAGATTTTGGTATCTGACGATATGGTAGGTAACGTATTTTTTAGAGTTTCGACTTCTGTAGTTCCTAAATTGACTTGAAATTTAACGAATATTGAAGGATCCTTTGTGTTTTCTTGGTATCCTTGAGCTACCTCATGTGAACTTAGAGAACACGAGCATCTAGGGCAATGTGGTGTAGCCTTCATCCCTTTGTAGACTAGGCCTTTATCCCAGAGTTGTTTGAGGATCCACCAGCAGGTTTCTATATAGGAATTGTCGAGAGTCCTGTAAGGATTCTGCATATCGACCCAATATCCGATTCGATTCGTTAGATCTTCCCATTCTTTGACGTATCTGAAAACACTTTCCCGGCAACGCTTGTTGAATTTTTCTATACCGTAATCCTCGATGTCTTTCTTAGATTGCAGGCCCAGCTCTTTTTCTACTTCTAATTCAACTGGTAGGCCATGGGTATCCCATC